>JBFIXY010000008.1:0-17110 GCA_041605655.1 Planococcus sp. (in: firmicutes)
GCAATTTTTCTAAATGCTCGAGCACTTTTTTTTGCATATGCGCTCTCGCTTCTTTCACCACCGCGGCCAATTCGGCATCTCGCAGCAATAGTTCAGGCATCAATTTACTTAAACTCGATTCATTCATTTTGTGGTAATGCATTTCAAGGCGTCCTGCCAAGAGCTTCTCAGGATCTCCGCCTTTCCATTCAAGGTCTAGCGGCATGATGTTTTCCAATTGGTTTTCAATTAGCGACATCAACACTTGGCGTTTGTCTGAGAAATAGCGATAAAACGTTCCTGTAGCAACATTCGCATGAGCCGCTATTTCTTTTGCCGTCGTTTGATCGTAACCTTTTTCGATAAAAAGAGACTTGGCACTTTCAATCAATGCCTCTCTTTTCAACTTTGAACGTTGTTGTTTCGGAAATGTCGGAAAATCTCCAACTAAGTTGTCGTTCGGCATTTCTTCACCTCTAGGACATAGGATAACATGCACTCACACGAAACATGAACTCCAGTTCACGTTTTGTGCAGATTAATTCAATTCGTCTTCACATTTTCGCCATTTGCGTCGGTATGTAAGGATTCTTCTATCTATCCGCTTTCCGGACAGCAATGATAATTTCATTTTCATTCTATCATTTCCATTCAGAATATTCCGCACTTTTTCCGGTTTTTCAGTAATAGGAAAACCCCTTCAATCTACACGAGATCAAAGGGGTTTTTCACTATACTATGTAATCATTTCCATAACGTCCCAGGAGAGATTCGAACTCCCGACCGACGCCTTAGAAGGGCGTTGCTCTATCCAGCTGAGCTACTGGGACATGGCTTTCTTTTTGGAATGCTTCTCCAACGAAAGACAATTTTAATTATAGAAATGATTTCAGTAAAAGTCAATGCTATTTTGCAAAAACATTAAACCGATTTATTCCGATTTGTTAAACTCCTCAAGAAGCTTTGAAAGCGATAGCTTCATTTCTCTCATTGCATTGCCTCGATGAGAAACCGCCGCTTTTTCTTGTGGCTGTAATTCGGCCAGCGTCCGCCCTTCGGATGGAACCCAGAAAATCGGATCATAGCCGAAACCATTCTCTCCGAAACGCTCCTCCAGGATATAGCCTTCGCAAGTTCCCGAAAAAGTCTTGGTCTCTTTCCCTGGTGCAGCTATTGCTAGTACACAGCGAAAGCGCGCATGCCGACGTTCTTCCGGAATGCCTTTCATTTTCTCGAGGACTTTTTCGATGTTCGCGCTGTCGCTTTTTTCTTCCCCTGCGTAACGCGCCGAATAAACGCCCGGCTCGCCGTTCAATGCATCGATTTCCAAGCCGCTATCGTCTGCAATGACCGCTTTGTTCAGAAGCTTTGCCACAGTTTCCGCTTTTAAGATCGCATTTTCTTCAAACGTTGTACCTGTTTCTTCCACGTCAATTTCTTTGTCTATGTCACGCAATGTCAGCACTTCATAACCATATGGACGGAACAGCGCTTCAAAGTCTTTAGCCTTCCCTAAGTTTTGGGTCGCGACGATTACTTGTTTCATAGAATGACGTTCACCTCTTCCCCGACTCGGTGAGCAACCTCTCCGAGTGCTTGTTTTTGCAAGTCTATCAATTGACGGATACCAGCTTCTCCAAGATCTAGTAATTGATTGAGTTGAGCGCGAGAGAATGTTGATTCTTCTCCAGTGCCTTGCAATTCAACGAAATTCCCTGCCCCTGTCATCACCAGGTTCATGTCCACTTCTGCCGTTGAATCCTCCACGTAATTCAAATCCAAAATAGCGCCGATTTCATCATCGATGCCGACACTAGTAGCAGCTAGAAAGTCAGTTACCGGGAATGCAGGCAAATCAAGCTTGTCAATCGCCATTGCCATTGCGACAAAAGCACCGGTAATCGAAGCCGTACGCGTACCGCCATCCGCTTGAATAACGTCACAGTCGATCCATAACGTTCGTTCACCAAGCTTTTCCAAATCTACAACTGCACGCAGCGCACGTCCGATCAAACGTTGAATTTCCATAGTACGTCCGCCTACCTTGCCTTGTGACGACTCACGTCGATTGCGTGAATTGGTCGCCCGCGGCAGCATTGAATACTCAGCAGTGACCCACCCTTTGCCTTGGCCTCTTAAAAATGGTGGAACTTTTTCTTCAATCGTTGCCGTACAAATGACTTTTGTCTGTCCGACTGTTATCAAAACCGAACCTTCCGGGTGAATCAAGTACTCTGTATCCATCTGCACCGGACGTAATTCGCCCGTTTGTCTGCCATCAAATCTATTCATTATTATTTCCTCCTCAACTCTTCAACACTAGATTACCATATTTGCAGAAGCTCGACCAAAAAAACCTGACGGCAAGAGCCATCAGGTTTTTGGAAAACGTATAGAATGGACAAACGGCTCATCAATGCCAAGCCATTTTCGAATGATCGACTTAAATATTAAAATCGAGCCGGATGTATAAAAATGATGCACTGGCGGATCGGTCCGAGTTGAAAGTTCGCCATTGTAGCGCAAATAGCGTTCAACATCTTTCGCGGTTTCTTCAGCAGACGACAGCACTTTCACACCGCTTCCAAACACTTCTTCAATAAAACCTTGGAGCAACGGGTAATGCGTGCATCCTAAAATAGCGGTGTCGAAAATTTCGCCTTCAAGTTGAGACAAAGTTTCTTGCACCATTTTGCGCGCAAACTCTCCTTCATACTCATCACTTTCGACCAGCGGGACAAATCGCGGGCATGCCAATTGGACGACATGCGATGAAGACACAAGCGATTTGACTGCTTGTTCGTAGGCGCCGCTTCGAACTGTTCCTAGCGTCCCAAGAACTGCGATATTCTTCGAGTGAGAAGATTTGATCGCAGCGCGAGCGCCAGGAAAAATAACCCCGATTACAGGAATCGGCAATCTCTTTTGCAAAGAATCGAGCGCTGCGGCTGTTGCAGTATTGCATGCAATCACAAGCATCTTAATCTTTTTTTTCATCAACGCTTGTGCCATCTGCCACGTAAACTTCTTTACCTCTTGTAGCGACCGGGGGCCGTATGGACAGCGCGCATTGTCACCTATATAAAAAATCTGTTCGTTCGGTAATAATTTCATGATTTCCTTCGCCACGGTCAGCCCGCCTACCCCGGAATCAATCACACCTATTGGCGCATTCACGTTAAAATCACCACTATCCTATTTCATGTTTGTATGGAGCTTCTCGAGCAGCATCGCAAATTGTGCGGCTTCATTTTCACTGAAATTCGTCAGCACATTTTCCAGGTAATCCTGACGTTTTTTGATCACTTCTTCAATTATGCGTTCGCCCTCTTTCAAGAGCTTAATACGGACAACGCGACGGTCTTGTTCTTCGCGGATACGGACAACAAGATCATTCTTTTCCATTCGGTCCACTAAGTCAGTGGTTGTACTGAACGCTAAAAACATTTTGTTGGAAAGATCGCCAATTGTCATGTCACCGTGCTCGAACAACCATTGCAAAGCAATAAACTGCGGTGGTGTTATGGTATAAGAATTCAGGATTTCACGGCCTTTTTGCTTAATGATACCGGAAATGTAACGAAGTTCTTTTTCCATAAACGCTACCCGTTCCGGGTCATGGAGATTCTGCTTGGTATTTTCAGTCATTGAATTCAACACTCCTCGGCTAAGTATCCTTCTCTCTATAGTGAAGGTTTTTTATTAATATGGCAAGAATCCAATTGCCTTTTTGTAAAAATTAACGACTTTTCACAAATAATTGCTTTTGCTCTTCCGTCCATGGATGGCCTTTGCCCGTTTCTTTTGAAATTTGGACCATAATTCCACGCCCAGTGAAGCAGGATTCGCCATTTGCGTTAGTCACCCAGTAATGGATATCGACCGACGAGTTGCCAATTTTCGCCGCTTTTACGTGAACGGATAACATCTCATCGAAGAAGACTTGCTGAACATAATCTACCTGCATATCTGCTACGACCGGGATTAAACTGCCGCCTTCAGCAAGCCAATTCTGCATCATTCCAAGCTCTTTCAGATATTCGATACGTGCAAACTCAAAATAGGTAATTGGCACTGTGTTATTTACATGTCCAAACATATCTGTTTCTGAAAACCGCACTTGCACCGGCACAGAAAAATCGAAGCCGTTTTGCCATTCTGTTCTGTCTTCTATGTAATTTGCTTTCATTTCAAGTCCCCCATTACGCTTTGTTTTCTTAGTATAGCAAATAATATTCCCTTCGGGGCAACGCGAATAAAAAACATAAAAAAACCCCGCAATATGCGGGGTCTCAACTCTATTAATCAACCATGCTGTCGCTTCCGAAGAAGTTACGGAACATTTGAACCGTTGTGTCACGGTTTAATGCAGCGATTGAAGTTGTCAAAGGAATTCCTTTTGGACATGACTCTACACAGTTTTGCGAGTTACCGCACCCTGCAAGACCGCCATCGCCCATGATCGCATTTAGACGCTCATCACGGTTCATGGCACCAGTTGGATGCGCATTCATCAAGCGAACTTGTGAAAGTGGCGCCGGTCCAATGAAATCAGATTTATCATTGACGTTCGGACATGCTTCTAAGCAAACACCGCAAGTCATACATTTAGATAATTCGTATGCCCACTGGCGTTTGCGCTCAGGCATACGCGGGCCTTCACCCAAATCGTGCGTGCCGTCGATTGGCACCCACGCTTTGACTTTCTTCAACGAGTCGAACATACGGCTGCGGTCAACGATTAAATCGCGAACAACAGGGAATGTTTTCATCGGTTGAAGACGAATCGGCTGTTCTAGCTGGTCGACAAGTGCAGTACAAGACTGACGCGCTTTGCCGTTAATGACCATTGAACATGCTCCACATACTTCTTCAAGACAGTTCATATCCCAAGTTACAGGAGTTGTCTTTTTCCCTTCCATGTTGACAGGGTTGCGTCGGATTTCCATCAATGCCGAGATGACATTCATGTTTGGACGATATGCTAATTCGAACTTTTCCCAATACGAACTTTCATCCGTAGAGTCTCTGCGCTCGATTTCAAATATAACCGTTTTTGTTGCTTCACCCATGGTAAATTAGCTCCTTTCAAAGTGCTATGCTTTCGCTGAATAGTCACGTTTACGCGGTGGAATCAATGAAAAATCGACTTCTTCATAATGGAAGATCGGCGCTTCGTAACCATTGAATTTCGCCATTGTCGTTTTCAAGAATTCTTCGTCATTACGCTCCGGGAAATCCGGTTTGTAATGTGCGCCGCGGCTTTCGTTGCGCTGAAGTGCACCAAGCGTGATGACACGTGCTAAATGCAACATGTTTTTCAATTGGCGGGTGAACATTGCGCCTTGGTTGCTCCAAAGCTGCGTATCTGTAATGTTAATGTTTTCGAAACGTTCCAGCAATTCCTGGATTTTTTCGTCTGTTTTTTGCAGGCGGTCGTTGTAGCGTACAACTGTTACGTTGTCCGTCATCCACTCGCCAAGCTCTTTGTGCATAACATAAGCATTTTCCGTACCGTCCAACGCCAGGATCTCTTCCCATTTACGCTGTTCGTCCGCTTGTGCTTTGTCGAAGATATCCGACGGAAGATCTTCAGCTAACACGTCCAAGCCTTTGATGTATTGGATTGCATATGGACCTGCGACCATACCGCCGTAAATTGCAGACAATAACGAGTTAGCGCCCAAGCGGTTCGCACCGTGTTGAGAGTAATCACACTCACCCGCTGCAAGAACGCCAGGAATGCTCGTCATTTGATGATCGTCAACCCAAAGTCCGCCCATCGAATAATGGACTGCCGGGAAAATCTTCATCGGCACTTTACGTGGATCGTCACCAGTGAATTTCTCATAGATCTCAATGATTCCGCCAAGTTTAACGTCCAACTCATGCGGATCTTTATGGGAAAGATCCAAATAGACCATATTTTCGCCGTTGATCCCAAGTTTTTGGTTAACACATACATCGAAGATTTCACGCGTAGCGATATCACGCGGTACCAAGTTTCCGTATGCCGGATATTTTTCTTCAAGGAAATACCAAGGCTTGCCGTCTTTATAAGTCCAAATACGTCCGCCTTCTCCGCGAGCCGATTCAGACATCAAGCGCAATTTATCATCGCCCGGGATTGCTGTCGGGTGAATTTGGATAAATTCGCCGTTTGCGTAATATGCTCCCTGTTGATAAACGATAGAAGCGGCAGAACCTGTGTTGATCACAGAATTCGTCGATTTACCAAAGATAATTCCAGGTCCACCAGTCGCCATGATGACAGCATCCGCGCGGAACGCACGAATTTCCATCGTCGACATGTTTTGAGCTGTAATTCCTTTGCTTACGCCGTTGTCGTCTAAAACAAGACCAAGGAATTCCCATCCTTCGTATTTCGTAACCAATCCGCTCACTTCATAGCGGCGAACCTGCTCGTCCAAAGCATATAGCAATTGCTGACCTGTGGTAGCGCCAGCGAAAGCTGTTCTGTGGTGCATTGTGCCGCCGAAGCGACGGAAATCCAAAAGACCTTCCGGGGTACGGTTGAACATAACGCCCATGCGGTCAAGCAAGCGGATAATTTCTGGTGCAGCATCTGTCATCGCTTTAACCGGTTTTTGGTTAGCTAAGAAATCCCCGCCATAAACAGTGTCATCCAAATGAATAGCCGGGGAATCCCCTTCACCTTTTGTATTTACCGCTCCGTTGATCCCGCCTTGCGCACAAACTGAATGGGATCTTTTAACAGGAACGATTGAGAATAGGTCGACGGGAGAGCCTGCTTCTGCCGCTTTAATAGCAGCCATCAAGCCTGCAAGGCCGCCTCCTACGATAGTAAGTTTGCCTTTCGCCATTATGGTATTCACTCCTCTTTTAGTTCACCAGTGATCGAAATTGGATTAAACGAACGCGAATAGCGCTCTGATGCCGATGGTAGACAATAGGATAAAGACAAGCAACGTGAAATAAGTTGAATATTTCTGTGCTTTCTCAGATTGCGTAATTCCCCAAGTGACCAAGAAAGACCAAAGGCCGTTCGCCAAATGGAAAGTTGCCGCCAAAACACCCAAAACGTAGAATACCAACATAGCCGGATTATCTAGGATGTTTGCCATCATATTGAAATCAGCATCTGCCGCATTGCCGATCGCAACTTGGAAACGTGTTTCAAATATGTGCCATGCGATAAAGACTACTAGGAAGATTCCTGTATAGCGCTGAGCCACAAACAATGTGTTGCGCATGTAGCTGTAATGCCCCACATTTTGTTTTGAAGTGAACGCTATGTATAGACCGTAGAAAGCGTGGAATAATAACGGTAAATAAATAACGAAGATCTCCAAGAAAATGACAAACGGCAAGTTAGCCATGAAATGGGAAGCTTTGTTAAACGCTTCCACGCCCTGTGTTGCAAAATGGTTGACGATTAAGTGCTGCGTCAAGAACAAACCGATTGGGATGATTCCCAAAAGCGAGTGCAACCTGCGCATAAAAAATTCTCGATTATCCAAAATTTTACCTCCCTTAGACGTTAATGGGCAGAAAAAGAGCAATCGATATGTTACGAAAGCATCCATTGACTGCAATTATCATCATGATACAATAATATGACATATTTATTGTACTCTGCACCATTAGGAGCGTCAAGGCAACGCGTCTTATTCTAGCAGTTTCGTTCGTTAATTTATTATACTGAAAGTGGGTTCAGCATGACTGTCACAAACACTGATTTTAACGGCCAATTTGGCTATGAAATTCTTCGAGATCACGTTTTACCTGATATTCTCGGGCGTCACGAGCAGGATATCCTTTACTGGGCCGGCAAATCACTGGCTCGCAAATTCCCATTGACCTCACTTGAAGCCGCACTAGACTTTTTCCAACAAGCGAATTTCGGGGTGTTGACACTCGAGCGCACGACGAAGAGCGAAACCGTCTTCCACCTTGCTGCGCCTGGCTCCGAGACACGTTGCTTCAAACTAGAAGCCGGCTTTTTAGCCCAACAAAAGCAGAATATTGACGGTTTTATGACAGAAGCGTTCGAAGAGTCGCTCGGCAAGAAAAAAGGGATTCGCATCACATTGAAAACGGATTTGCGCGATAAAGCATAAGGCTTCAATAAGAAAAGGCAAGTTCACAATGAACTTGCCTTTTTCCTATATCGCTAAACCAAATGCGCCATGCAATGCATTCGCGGATTGGTTCATATCCTTCTCAGGCACTACAACAGAAATCTTTATTTCTGAAGTGGATACCATTTTCACCGGAATACTTTCGATGCGGAGAATGTCGAACATTTGAGCCGCTACTCCGGGGTTTGAAACCATCCCAGAACCGACGATGGACACTTTCGACAAGCCCACTTCATAAGTAGCAGAAAGGAATCCGATTTCTTCCTGATAATCAGCCAATACTTTACGCGTTTCTTCCAAACTGTCTTCTTTGATCGAAAACGAAACAGAAGGTGGAAATTCGTCCGTGATGCTTTGGACGATAATATCAACATCGATATGATGTTTTGCCAATGTCGTAAAGATGTTCGCAAGCGAACCATTGAATGCTTTTTTATAATTAACCGTCACACGAGCAATGCCCGATTCAAATGCAACGCCTCTGACTATCAAGTTTTTTTCCACAGTAATCACCTCTTGTATGATTGTTCCCGGTTCATCCGAATAACTTGCTCGTACCGATAACGGAACATGATTGTTTTTCGCAAACTCAACAGCACGCGGATGCAATACGCCTGCACCCAAATTAGCTAGTTCCAGCATTTCATCGTAAGATATTTGTTCCAATTTACGTGCTCCAGTCACAAATCGCGGATCCGATGTATAGACACCGTCCACATCAGTGTAGATTTCACATTTGTCCGCATTCAATGCTCCGGAAAGTGCGACTGCAGTCGTATCCGAACCCCCGCGCCCGAGTGTTGTGATGTTCCCAACTTTATCAACGCCTTGAAAACCGGCAACTACACAGAAATAGCCATTATCTAACGCTTCTTCGATGCGTTCTGTGTGAATTTGTTCAATGCGTGCATTGCGCGGAACGGATTCCGTTTCGATTCCCGCTTGCCAGCCGGTGAAGGATAATGCTTCATGGCCAAGCGATTTGAATGCCATCGCTAATAGCGCAATCGTCACTTGTTCACCAGTTGCCAGCAACATGTCCATTTCTCGCTTTGGCGGCTCTGAGGAAATATCTCCCGCTAGTTGCAACAGCGTGTCAGTGGTTTTCCCCATCGCAGATACGACGATCACCACACGCAAGCCTTTTTCCTTTTCACGAATCGCACGTTTGGCGACCCCGATAATTTTTTCCGGTGTTGCGACGGACGTTCCGCCGAATTTCATGACTACAGTTTTCATTTTATCCACTCCCACATAGTATGTGGCCCTCAACATGAATGCCGATTTGCCTAAAGCAGCTCAGCTAGTCAATAAAAAAAGGCAGCTCACCGGATTACCGGCAAACTACCTCTTTTATCATGCACGAATACAAAAACGTCCATGTGAGATAGCCCTCCAGAGATTGACTCTGACAGCTCGGCATTTCTTAAATGCCGAACCAGCATACGGATTTGCAAGAAACCGCACACTTCGGCGACCGCCCCTTTCTCCATTCTTCACAGATTCTGCAAATCTCCGAATGGTTACTTTTGACGTTCGCGCCTCTATCACCACTTTTCCAAGTGATCTATATATTTGTTTACAATAGCATGTTATTGATCAGCTGGCAATGTTGATGTTGAAAAATGCTGTTGAATTTGTTCAGCAAGCTTGTCTGGCATGCCCGCTTCCTTCAAGTCTTCCTTTGTTGCTTCTTTAATGCGCTTCACAGAACCGAAATGCTTTAACAGCTGTTGCTTGCGCTTTGGACCGACTCCTTGAAGGTCATCCAATGCCGACTGAATTGAGTTTTTTCCTCGAAGCTGGCGGTGGAATGTGATAACAAACCGATGCACTTCGTCTTGAATGCGCTGCAGCAAATAAAACGCTTCGCTCGTTCGTTTTAAAGGAACGGCTTCTAAAGGATTCCCATACAATAGATGCGAGGTCTGATGCTTCGCGTCTTTCGCAAGGCCGGCAATCGGAATTGATAACCCGAGTTCATCTTCCACGATTTCACGTGCGGATTCGATTTGCCCTTTGCCTCCATCGATCACGATCAAATCAGGCAACGGGAGTCCATCATTCAAGACGCGCGTATAGCGTCTGCGGATCACTTCACGCATTGCTGCGTAATCATCCGGCTTGGATGCGTTGCGCGTTTTGTATTTACGGTAATCTTTTTTCGACGGTTTGCCGTCAATGAATGTGATCATCGCCGATACCGCATCTGCCCCTTGAATATGCGAGTTGTCAAAAGCTTCAATGCGCAGCGGTGTCGCTATATTCATGGCGTCGCCCAATTCTTCGCATGCCCCGATTGTTCGCTCTTCTTGGCGCTCAAGTAACTGGAATTTTTCCTTGATGGCAATTTCCGCATTTGTTTTCGCTAATTGCAATAAGTCCTTTTTCTTGCCGCGTTGCGGAATCAAGACGCGCAGATTGAGCCATTCTTTGATCAACTCTGCATCTACGCCTTCAGGAAGAAGCACTTCATTTGGCTTCACGTGATGCGGCTGCTCATAAAACTGGCCAATGAACGTCAGGAATTCTTCCTGCGGGTCACGATAAAGCGGAAACAGTGAGACATCGCGTTCAATCAGCTTGCCTTGACGGACGAAAAAGACTTGAACGCACATCCACCCCTTGTCAACCGCATAACCGAATACATCACGGTCCGTAAAATCATTCATCGCCATCTTTTGTTTTTCCATGACGGTTTCAATGTGATTGATCTGATCGCGGTATTCTTTTGCCCGTTCGAATTCCAGATTTTCAGCAGCCTCCGACATTTTTTCGATGAGGTCTTGCTTGACCTCCCGGAAACCGCCGTTCAGGAACTTTGTAATGCTGTCGATCATTTCTTGGTACGTCTCTTTTTCCACTGGCTTGATGCATGGTGCCAAGCATTGCCCCATATGATAATACAGGCACGCCCGGTCTGGCATTGTATGACATTTTCTTAATGGATACAAACGGTCCAGCAATTTTTTCGTTTCACTGGCGGCATATGCATTCGGATAAGGTCCAAAATATTTGCCTTTATCTTTTTTCACTTGCCTCGTTGTGATCAACTTCGGATGACGCTCACCGGTAATTTTTAAATACGGGTAAGATTTATCGTCTTTGAGCATAATGTTGTATTTGGGATCGTGTTTTTTGATCAAGTTTAGTTCAAGAATCAAAGCTTCCACATCTGAAGAAGTGACAATGTATTCAAAGTCTACGATTTCACCGACCAACCGCTGCGTTTTTGCATCATGGCTGCCAGTGAAATAGGAACGTACCCGGTTTTTCAGTACTTTGGCTTTACCAACGTAAATAACCGTATTTTGACGATCTTTCATCAAATAACAGCCAGGTTGATCCGGTAAAATCGCTAATTTATGTTTTATCAATGTATTCGACATAGTCTCACCCTATTAAAAAACCGGGCACCATTTCTGGACCCGGTTAAGAATTATGCGTGTTGGTTAACCAATTCAGCCAAGGCTTCTTTAGGACGGAAGCCGACAACTTTATCTACTGGTTGTCCGTCTTTCATCAATAGAAGTGTTGGAATTGACATGATGCCATATTCGCTGGCAGTGCCTTGGTTTTCATCCACGTCCACTTTTAAGATTTTAACTTTCCCGTTCATATCCGCATCCAATTCTTCAAGTACTGGAGCGATCATTTTACATGGTCCACACCATGCTGCCCAGAAGTCTACTAATACTAGGCCTTCAGAAATTTCTTGTGAAAAGTTTTGATCTGTTCCTTTAACGATTGCCATTAATAATTCCTCCTTGGGTGATAAACAAAATCTAAAACGATTATATCATGCGCAAAATCGTCTAGCTAATTATTTGCCTATTGTTTAGTTACCCCAATTTTATTCGAATAAACGATGCATTGGTGGAATACAGGAATCTACTATAAAGAAAGGGTTTTAATTTCGATATTCCGCAAAAAAACTCCGCTTTCCTGCGGGCTTGCGCCGAACTAACTGGTGCTAGCGCCCGAGTGGATTTCGGCACTGCGCTGTCCGCGGGAGTCAGAGTTGTTTTGCTACATATCGGGAGATTGGTATTAAAAATAGATAATTTATATTTAAAATTCGTATTTTGAAGAAATTACTTATCTTCTAAAAACAGCTTCTAAATAAAGTCCAATCCTCCGATTAATTAAAAATGAAAAGAGCTGTCGAGAATTTCTCGACAGCCCTCTCTATATTTCAAGTTCAGCAATTTATGCCTGACTCAAACGATTACATCACTTTTTTAAATTCTTCAGTCAGCATTGGGATGACGTCGAATAGATCGCCGACAATGCCGTAATCTGCTACTTTGAAGATGTTTGCTTCTGGATCTTTGTTGATCGCAACGATTACTTTCGAGTTCGACATACCTGCCAAATGCTGGATAGCACCTGAGATGCCGGCAGCGATGTAAAGGTCAGGAGTTACGACTTTACCTGTTTGGCCGATTTGCAACGAGTAATCTACATAGTCTGCGTCACAAGCTCCGCGCGATGCCCCGACTGCTCCGCCTAATAGGTTAGCCAGTTCCTGCAGTGGTGCGAAACCGTCTGCACTCTTCACGCCGCGTCCGCCAGCGATAACCACTTTCGCTTCTGACAAATCGACGCCTTCAGAAGATTTACGAACTACGTTTTTGATGATCGTACGTAGGTTTGTAATGTCTACTGACAATGAACTAACGTCGCCAGAGCGTTCTTCTTTTGCAAGAGGTGCGATATTGTTCGGGCGTACTGTGATGAACGTTACGCCTTCTTTGTTTTTCACTTTTTCAAATGCTTTACCTGAATAGATTGGACGAACGAATACTGCATCGTCGCCTTCGCCTTCGATTGCCGTAACATCTGAAATCAAACCTGTTTGAAGCTTAGAAGCGATTTTCGGTGACAAGTCTTTCCCGACAGCAGTGTGGCCAAATACCAATGCTTCTGGGCTTTCTTGCTCGACAACTGCCATGAATGCTTGGCCGTAGCCATCAGACGTATAATGCTTCAAATGAGGATGTTCAACTGTAACAACGCGATCTGCGCCATAGTTCACCAATTCCTGGCCGAATTCGCTGACTGCGTCTCCTAATAAGACCGCAACCACTTCTCCTCCGCCCGATACTTGCTTCGCAGCGGCAATCGCTTCAAATGATACATTGCGCAACGCGCCTTCGCGCGTTTCCGCTAATACTAATACTTTTTTTGCCATTGTCCGTATACCCCCTAAGTAGATGTGAAAATGCTTGAAATTATATTAAACGCTTTTACTTGAAATTAAATGACTTTTGCTTCGTTGCGAAGCAATCCGACTAATTCAGAAACCTGTGCTGATAGGTCGCCTTCTAATACGCGGCCTGCAGCTTTTTTAGGCGGCAAGTAGATTTCGATCGTTTCCGTTTTCGCTTCTACATCATCTTCTTCGATGTCAAGATCGTCCAGTTCCAGTTCTTCAAGCGGTTTTTTCTTCGCTTTCATGATTCCTGGAAGTGATGGATAACGAGGCTCGTTCAAGCCTTGCTGAGCTGTAACAAGCAATGGCAATGACGTTTCAAGTTCTTCCGCGTCGCCTTCAATGTCACGTGTAATCGTTACGGTCGTGCCATCGATTTTCAAATCTGTAATCGTCGTTACATAGTTGATGCCCAAAAGGTCTGCAACGCGTGGTCCGACTTGGCCAGAACCGCCATCAATTGCAACGTTACCCGCAAGAATCAAATCCGGGTTTTTATCTTTCAAGTACTCAGCCAATATGTATGCTGAAGTAAACTGATCCATTTCTTCGACATCGTCTTCAGTGTTGATAAGAACGGCTTTGTCTGCTCCCATCGCAAGCGCTGTGCGAAGTTGCTTTTCTGCTTCTTCGCCGCCCATCGTGATGACAGTTACTTCACCGCCGTGAGCGTCGCGTACTGTGATTGCTTCTTCAATCGCATATTCATCATATGGATTGATGATGAATTCCGCGCCGTCTTCCTGGATCTGTCCGTTTGAAATAACCAGTTTTTCTTCTGTGTCAAAAGTGCGTTTAACCAATACATAAATGTTCATGAACATAAAACCTCCCAAGTATTATTTCCCTTTGAATTGTGCTTGTCTTTTTTCCAGAAATGCCTGGATGCCTTCTTTAGCGTCTTCCGATACGAAAACTGTTCCAAATGAGCCGGCTTCTGCATTGACTCCTTCAAAATAAGAAGCAGGTTTTGCGTATTGAAGCATATCGATCGCTGCTTTAACTGAAACCGGACTCTTTTTCGCAATTTTCTTCGCAATTGAAAGCGTTTCCGAAAGCAGGTCTGCTTCAGGGTAGGCGCGGTTCGCCAGCCCAAGCTGCGCGGCTTCCGTCCCAGTAATCGGATCACTCGTCAATAGCATTTCAGCAGCTTTCGCTACACCGACATATCTCGGAAGGCGTTGCGTACCTGCAAAACCGGGAATCAGCCCTAGCTGTAATTCCGGTAATCCTAGTTTAGCATTTTCAGTGACAAATCGCATATGACAACTCATTGCCAGTTCAAGCCCTCCACCTAATGCCGCTCCGTGTATGGCCGCAAGCACCGGTTTATGGAAAGTTTCAAGACGTTCAAAAACTTCTTGCCCGCTTGCAGATAACTTCGAGAACTCTTCGCCTGAAGAGACTTCAGTGAATTCTTTAATGTCTGCACCGGCTGAAAAGAATCTGCCTTCTCCGTGGAGAACAATGGCACGAACTTCTGAATCGTCCGCTACTTCATCAAGCAACTGCCCGACTTCTTGGATCAGCGAACGCGACAATGCATTTGCTGGTGGACGGTTGATCGTCGCTATTGCAACGCCATCCTCTTTCTTCCAACTGATAAATTCCATTCGATAAGCCCCTTTCTTATGCACGCATCCCCTTCATCAATAAGCGATGAACTTTTGGCGCCAGTTCGACCAAATCGTATTTATGGTCGTTCATCACCCAGGTGGTGATGGTCTCGTCCATTGTACCAAAAACCATTTGTCTTGCTAAACGAATATCCATTTCTTTATCAAATTCACCTGAGTCGATTCCTTTAATAAGAATTTTATCCATTAACAATAAGTATTCCCTCAACACGCCATTTATTTTTATTCGGAGATCGTGGTTTGACTGACGAAGCTCCAATTGGGTGACGATGGCAAGGTGCAAATCGTTTGCGAGCAGATCGAAATGACTTTTGATCATTAATTGCAGTTTATCCGACGCCGATACTTCCTGTTCGATAATATCCCCTAATTTACTGACGAATAAGCCCATTTTATCTTGGAAGACCGAAATCAAGATATCTTCTTTGTTCTTAAAATACAAATAGATGGTGCCATCAGCTACGCCAGCTTGTTTAGCGATTTTCGACACCTGCGCTTGATGATAGCCATTTTCAGCAATTACGATTACGGCCGCATCGATGATTTGCTTGTATTTCGGTTTATCTTTTTTTACCAATTCATCACCACCCAAAAAAAATATGAAAATATGAATGGCGGTTCATTCATATTTTCATATTATAGTTTTAGGTATATTGTGTCAAGCTTTTATGTGCCTAGCAATCATGATGGGATTGCATTGCTCTGCTTTTCACGTTCTTCGTCCACTAATGACCGGCGCAATATTTTCCCGATAGCCGTTTTCGGCAATTCTTTGCGGAATTCGTAAATACGCGGCACTTTAAATGATGCCAAGTTTTCACGGCAATATTTATCCAACTCTTCTTCAGTAATAGTATACCCTTCTTTTAAGACAATATACGCTTTTACAGTTTCACCGCGATATGGATCCGGGATACCAGCTACTACACATTCCTGTATAGCTTCATGCTCATAAAGCACTTC
Source organism: Planococcus sp. (in: firmicutes) (assembly GCA_041605655.1). Classification (GTDB taxonomy): domain Bacteria; phylum Bacillota; class Bacilli; order Bacillales_A; family Planococcaceae; genus Planococcus. Next base: position 15,918 of record JBFIXY010000008.1, read on the forward strand.
CTCGATTTCGCGTGGATAAATATTGAATCCACCGGCGATGATCATGTCTTTTTTCCGGTCTACGATAAAGAAATGTCCGCTTTCATCCATATAACCCAAGTCCCCAGTCAATAGCCATCCATCAACAATCGTTGCAGCTGTATCGTCTGGACGGTTCCAATAGCCTTGCATCACTTGTGGTCCTTGAATCGCAATTTCTCCGATTTCACCATGCGGCACTTCTTCAGTTGTGCCAGGCAAGAAGATTTTACTATCCGTGTCCGGATAAGGATAGCCAATCGATCCTTTTGTACGTTCTCCCCACACAAGATTGGAGTGGCTGACTGGTGATGTTTCGGTCAAACCGTAGCCTTCAACCAATTTACCGCCTGTAATTTTCTCGAAATTCTCTTGTACCTCAGCTGGCAAAGGTGCCGAACCGCTTAAGCAAGCTTCAATGGAAGACAAATCGTATTTACCGATGTCCGGATGATTCATCAAGCCGATATACAAAGTAGGAGCACCAGGGAATAAAGTCGGTTTTTGTTTATTGATGGTTTTCAGTGCCGTTTCAGGATCGAATTTAGGCAATAGCACCATCCGGTTGCCTTGCATAACCGACAAAATAAGAACGGTCGTTAAGCCGTAAACATGGAATAACGGGATGATGCCCATGATTGTTTCTTCGCCCTTTTTACATTTATACAACCAAGCATCGCACATCGTAGCGTTGGAAATTAAGTTTTTATGTGTCAGCATAACACCTTTTGGCGAACCGGTTGTTCCCCCTGTGTATTGAAGAAGTGCTAAGTCATGATCAAAATCGAACGGCGGCTTTTCTACGAGAACAGAAGCCGTTTTCATAATCTCCACGAATTGGTGATTTACACCGCGGTGTTCGACTTTTACACTGATTCCTGTTTGCCTTTTTTGGATAAAAGGATAGATAATATTTTTCGGGAATGGTAGATAGTCCTTAATCGCCGTGACCACTACATTTTCCAGTTTTGTTTCTTTAAACACTTTTGATACTCGCGGATACAAAAGATCCAACGCTACAATCAAACGTGCTCCGGAATCATTCATTTGGTATGCGATTTCACGTTCAGTATAGAGCGGGTTCGTCATGACAACTACTCCACCAGCATACAAAATACCGTAGAAACTGATGACGGCTTGTGGACTGTTCGGCAGCATAATCGCCACTCGGTCCC
>JBFIXY010000009.1:0-16921 GCA_041605655.1 Planococcus sp. (in: firmicutes)
CAAATCGATCACTTCTTCATTTGGAAGCAGCATTTTTTTCAAAAACAGTCGCTGCAGCACCTCATCATACGCCTTTTTTTCCAGTTTCGGCATCAACGCAAAATAAGGGTGAAGCCGGTAATATCCTATATCTTGAATGGTCTGTCCCGACTTTTTCCCTTTGATCAAATGGAAGGGCGAAGACACGGTTCTTTCAAGGTTAACGGCTTTCATAATTGAGATAATAAGCTCTTCAAAAAGCAAGTGGCGCCCTCCTGACGTTTTTTTGTTGAAAAACTGAACAAACACCTTTAGAATGAATACGGTAGTATAAATGAACTTGTTCGGAGATAAAGGAGAGGGAAACTAATATGGCTAAGTATACCATTGTCGATAAGGATACTTGTATCGCTTGCGGCGCTTGCGGAGCTGCTGCACCGGATGTTTATGATTATGATGATGAAGGAATCGCGTTTGTTATCCTAGATGATAACATGGGGACTGCCCAAGTTCCAGATGAACTGGAAGAAGATATGGAAGATGCGTTCGAAGGTTGCCCAACTGATTCTATCAAAGTGTCAGATACACCTTTCGACGGAGACGCCCTTAAATACGAAGATTGACCTGTCCCTAAGCAAGAGCGCTGGAAGCATATTTATGCTAAAGCGCTTTTTGTTTTGTCTGGATGTTTGAATTTCTCTCACCGTGTTTAGCTAATGCCTGATAAAATTTAAATAACACCTGTTAAATCCTGGATAGTGCCTGTTAATTCGTAAAAATTGCTTGTTAAAATCCGTTTAATGTCTGTTAACAGAAACAAGCACGCTCAACGTCAAGATCAATGGCAAGATACTATTTCAACCCATCTTAAAAACGAGTAAAGTTCAAACAAATAAACCCCGAAGCTTGTAGGCTTCGGGGTTTTGTCTATTTATTGGATTAGGAAATAGCGTCTTTGTTTTTCGATCCATGCGTGCATGCTAGTGAACAAAATCAGAACAACCGTCGTAAGGGCTAGGCCTTTGATCAAGTTGAACGGCATGATGCCAAGAACTATCATGCCATAAAGCGCATCACCTGTCATCGCAGGCATGTTCAGGAAATAAGTGTACATCGGTAAAAACACAAGATAATTTAGCAAGCTCATGCCGATTGTCATGGAAAGCGTTCCGGCAGCTAGGCCGTAAACCATGCTTTTTTTCGTCGCGAATCGTTGATAGATTGCATAAACTGGCAAGATGAACAAGATGCTTGTCGCAAAGTTCGCCATATGCCCTACAGGTACACCAGTCGGGCTACCGGCAAATAACCAGTCTAAAACGTTTTTGAAAAACGCTACGAGTATTCCGGCCACTGGCCCCATTGTGATTGCGGCGATCAAAGCCGGCACATCACTAAAATCCACTTTTAAAAATGCGGGTAAAGCTGGTAACGGGAAGTTGAACAGCATTAAGATAAATGAAATGCTGCTCAACATTCCGATTGCAACCATCGATTGCAATTTTTTGTTCTTCATATTCCTCTCTCCTTGTCGTGATTCACCAGAAGAAAGGCTTGGACAATGCAACCGTACGATAAAACCCTTAAGCGCAAGCGCTTAAGGGAGAAAAAGGCACATTAAAAAAACGCGTCACCTAACCATAGGCGTCACTGTCCGCACCTTCACCTTCTCCCATCCAGACTATACTGTCGGCTTTGGAATCGCACCAAATCCTGCTTTTTACGGCTCGCGGGCTTATGAACAAAGTTCAATTACCGCCGGTAGGGACTTGCACCCTGCCCCGAAGATGAATCGATATTTTATTTTACCTCCTAATTTTAGTGTAAAGATGGCGGAATGTAAACAGGAAAGCTCAATCTATCTGATTGTTCACCCAATCCTGTCATATTTTGATTTACCCTTTGCTTCTAGATTGCAAAAAGCGATTGCCCGGAAATACCGGGCAATCGCTTTTGATCTGTCGTTCTTCTTAAAAATTCTCTATTTCACTTGCCAAGGTGAACTGTTCGGAGCCACTGGTGTCGGTAACGGTTGACTCAGGTCGAATCCGTTCCATTCCAATTGTTCCGTGTTATCAACTTGTACATTTTTACCAAATGCTTTGGCAGTTAACGCCAAACTTTCAAGCATGCGCACCCCTTCAACTTCTTCCAATGATCCAAGATCAAATTGGCTAGTAAATTGTACTGTCACCAATGATTCCGTTTCGGAAATGGTGTAGTCGACAGCTTCCGGAATGGTGTTTTGAAGCAAATCTGAAGGAGAAGATTTTAACGCTTCAAATGCTTCTATTGCAGACTCGTGCGGCATATTATAACCAGGAACTAGAAATGTCTCCCCGCTCGCTGTTACGTAAGCATAATAAGCGACGTTTTCGACAGCTGGTTTTAAAGGACTTAATGGACCTACTTGATTGAAATTGGCAGCAGTCCCGTCTTCCTTTTGGATGACAATTGAATCAGCGTCCGTAAATGTCTCCCGGAGCGACGCAATGTATACATTGTAACTGGCTGAAGCCAGATCGTATTGGTGGTCGGCAGGCAAGATGTGCTTGACGGTGTTGCCATCCTTCGACAATCGGCCTGCATATGGGTGATATTCGTCAAAACCCATTCCCCGTTCATCAATCTCATTCGCATATTGTGTATAAAGGTCGACTGAATTTGGCACAGTATTCTCGAAATCTTCGGCAATCCGCGCATTTGGTATTAAAAAGCCAACCGGTATGACCATAGCGTTTTCAGTTAGACCTATCGTAAACACTGTATAGCCATCTGTCTCCTCTTCATAAAGGGCAGTTCGTGTAGCTTGGGTACTATCATCTTGAACATTTGCAGGTGCCGACTCTTCCATGGCACCAGACTCGTTCGATCCGCTATTACCAGGCTCACTCGTCCCTTTTTCCATTATGGAAGTATCGGCATCCTGTTCTTTATCAGCAGAATTACCCTCACCAAAAGTGAACGCGCTGTCGATGCCATTCTGATTTAGTACAGAAGCGACTAAAAAACCGATGGTAACGAAAGCAAGTGCAGCAACAAGCAGCGGCAGCCAAGGTTTGGGTCGTTTTTTCGCCACCTTCTTCTTATCCAGGCGGCTGTATACTTCTTCTTTTGTCCGATTATCCCGGATTGTGGGGAAATCCCGCAACAAATTTTCGATGTGGTCATCGTCCCATTTGTTATTCGGCATTCACTGCTCCCCCTTCCTTTGCGGTCATTTTTTCACGCAACGATTTTATCGCCCGGTGCTGAGTGGTCTTGACTTTGCCTTCTGTCCACCCGAGCACATCTGCGGTTTCAGCAATTGATAAATCTTGAAAAAAGCGCATGATGATGACCATCTTCTGATCACCTGTGCATTCATCAAGCATTGTATAGAGTAGGATTTTATCTTCGTTTAACTCAGCTACTTCTTCGGGAATGCGTTCCTTTGAAACCAATTGCTGCGTTTCCCAATCAAAAAATTCCGAAGAATGCTTTTTCCTAACCGTCGTTTTCCGGAAATGGTCGATTGCCACATTTTTAGCTATCGAAAAAAGCCACGTTTTTTCAGAGCTTTTGCCTTCAAATCGGTCATAAGCTCTAAAAACCCGAATATACACTTCATGCATCAAATCTTCGGATATATGTCTATTTTTCACTAAATAAATGAGGAACTGAAATACATCCTGATGATACTCGTCGTATAGCCGATGGAAAACGGAGTCATTCATATACTCCCCCCGTTCATTGATTAGTCGTTTCCTTCTTTAAAAAGTTACATTTTCTTTAATGGCAATAAAAAGATAAACGAAGTCCCTTTGCCTACCTCGCTTTCAGCATAAATCTTGCCATCATGGGCATTGATAATGTTGCTGGCGATAGCGAGACCAAGACCAGTCCCCCCTTTGCCAAGCGTCCTTGCTTTATCCGCTTTGTAAAATCGTTCGAATACGTACTGTAAATCATCTTTCGGAATGCCGATCCCTGTATCGATCACCGCGATTTTCGCATAGCCTTGTTGTTGTTCGATACGCACTTTGACATTTCCTCCTTGTGGAGTATGACGGATTGCATTATCGATCAAGTTGGTCATAACTTGCTCAATCCGATCTTCATCCAGTTCAGCAGCCGCCCAATCGTCCAATGTGCTGCCAAAATCCAGCTCGATGCCTTGTTCTTTAGCACTTGGTTGAAATTTCAAAGTCATGCGTTCAATCACGGTATTCAGCTGCACCACTTCGCGGTATAAGCGCATATGACCAGATTCCATCCGTGCCAGGTTCAACAAATCAGTTACCAGCCTTCCCATTCGCTGCGATTCTTCGTAAATGATTTTCGTCATTTCCCGGCGCTCTTCTTCCGAGGTGCCGACATCGTCGAGTAAGGCTTCGCTATAGCCTTGAAGCATAGCAATCGGTGTCCGCAATTCATGAGAAACGTTCGCGATAAAATCTTCGCGCAGCTTTTCTAATCGATGCTGTTCGGTCATATTGTGCAAAACAGCTACAGCTCCGCGAATTGATTCGCCGCTGTACAAAGGGCTGAACGTAATCGCATAATATGCGCCTTCCATTTCAATCTCTTCTTCGATCTCTTCTTCAAAATCCAAGACGTGTTCAAGCATATGCACCATTTCAGATGGCAAAGGATCGCCTTTTTCCATGCCGCGTTTCATCAACCATTGCTGCAGCAGTTTTTCTGCAGGAGGATTGCTCAACAGAATCGTCCGGTCCTGGTTGAATGTGATAACTGCGTCTGCCATGGATGTCAGGATGCTGGATAATTGTTCTTTTTCTTGGTTGATCACTTCGACGTGATGTTTCAATTGGCGTCCCATTTGATTGAAAGCAGTCGCTAATTGGCCAATCTCATCGCTAGAAGTCGCCCGCACTTTCGTATCAAAATTCCCTTTCGCTAACTCAAAAGCCCCTTCCCGCATGTTGCGGAGCGGTGAAGTAATACGCGTCGAGAGAAAAAATGCAAAAACGGTCGTCAGAACAAATGCGATAAATGCGGATAAAAAGACGATATTGGTCGTTCTTTCTGCCGTCCGGTCCATTACTTCCAACGATTGATAAATAAAGACGACGCCATGTTCTTGTTGACCAGTCTGCAATGGACTCGCGAGCACAATATAAGATTCCATCATATTATCCTCTGTCAAAGACGGCAACAACATTTCTTTCATCACCGTATCATCGGTTTCAAAAACTTTTTGAAATGCAGGTTCTGTTAATATCTTTTCCCGTAATTGCTCTCCGTTGAGTCCGTCGTGTATGTAATACGAACTTTCTTTTGGCACCTCTGCAATAACAGCATTGGTTTCTGAACCAAGAATGTCTTCCATGATCAATAAGGAGTTTTCAAACTCTCCGTGGTCGTTAAAGATGCGAGCAAGAGTTGCCGCTTCCTTGTTCAGCGTTTCTTCCACCGCCTCACTATGGTAATTGCCAAGAAACTCGAGCAGCAGCACTGTAACGATAAACAACACAAAAGAAACGAGAAGCAGGATGGTGATCCATAGCTTCCCGACGACACTGTTCCACAACCTATTCATTGCCTACCTCAAATTTATAACCTACGCCCCAAACAGTGACAATCATTTTAGCAGCTGATTCGGATACGCGGTTCAATTTCCCTCTCAATCGTTTCACGTGCGTATCAACAGTACGTAAATCGCCGAAGAAATCATAATGCCATACTTCTTTCAGCAAATGCTCCCGGTCGAATACCTTGTCTGGCGATTTTGCCAAGAAGTATAAAAGCTCATATTCTTTTGGCGTTAAATTGACTTCGACATTATCAGCCGTTACACGGTGCGCATCATGGTCGATTGTCAGATGCGGAAACACGACCAAGTCTTTTGAAACCGTAGATTTCGTAATCGGCGAATATGCGGAAGATCGGCGCAGCATTGCTTTCACACGCAGAACAACTTCACGCGGGCTGAACGGCTTTACGATGTAATCGTCCGCTCCCGACTCAAAGCCTTCCACCCGGTTCGCTTCTTCGCCTTTAGCGGTTAACATAATAATCGGCGTCATTTTTTTCTCACGCAGTTCAGTACTCACTTCAATCCCGTTTTTTTCCGGCATCATAAGATCGAGTAAAATGGCATGATAGTCTTTTTCCATGGCCATCTCGAGTGCCTGCACTCCGTTTTCAGCTTCTTCAACTAGGTAACCTTCGCGCTCAAGGTACATCTTTAATAATCTTCGAATTCTTTCTTCATCATCAACAACTAATATTGTAACTTCCTCAGACATCGTAACCCCTCCAACTTTTGTATCTTGATTTCATTGTACCGTCAAGATTTGTAAAAATAAATGAAAAGCCTTTTCCACTAATGGAAAAGGCTCGGAATATGTGGCTAATTTTTATCAAGCATAAGAGTGTAAGCCGGCGATGATCAAATTAACGGCAATTAAATTGAACATAATGATCGCGAAACCGATGACGCCAAGCCATGCAGATTTCTCCCCTTGCCATCCTTTGCCTAAGCGCAGATGCAAATAGGCTGCATAGAATAGCCATGTGACGAGTGCCCAAACTTCTTTAGGATCCCAGCCCCAAAAACGGGACCATGCGATTTGTGCCCAAATCATGGCAAATATCAACGCGCCAAGAGTAAATACCGGAAAACCGATAATGATCGCGCGGTAGCCGATTTCATCCATCAACTGGAGGTTGACGTTTTTCACGAATGGTTTCAAAAGAGCCGCAATCCTCTTGCGCGCAATCAAACGGATCAACGCATAAAGTACGCTTCCGACAAGAAGCGACCACGCCACTGTCGTCAATTTGCTGGCATTCACAACTGCCGCAGTTTCTATAAATGGCGTAAACGTATTTTTTGTCAGCTGTGTGTATTCATTCATACCGAAAATCGCCGGCATGTTATACGTAATAGCCGCATTTTCGCCTTTTACATCAACATAAGTAAATTCCGCTTCATAGCCTGTCGCCGTGAAATACGAGCTCACAATAACAAATCCTAGTACCAATACAAGCGAATACATGATTGCTTCCAACCAGAAGCGTTGTTTCGACTTTTTGTTCATGTCGACAACTTTCAGTAAATAAACCAATCCTGCCGCAGCACTTGTCGCCAAAATCCCCTCAGCAATAACTACCGTACTGACATGGATCGCCAACCAGCTGGATTGAAGCGCAGGAATCAGCGGGCTCACTTCGCTCGGGAACATACTCGCGAATGCGATGATCAATAATGCTACTGGCAAGACAATCATGCCGATAACAGGTGTCTTGTATAGAAAATAGATGACGATGAACCCACCGACAAGCGTCATTCCAAACGCTGTTGTAAATTCGAACATATTGCTAAGAGGCGCGTGTCCGGTAGCTCCCCAGCGTGTAAAGAAATAGCCGAGGTGCGTCAGAAAACCGAACAAAGTGATAACGAAAGCGATGGTGCCCCATTTGCCTTCGGATTTAAACGATCCCTCTTTATTGCCTTTTACAGCACCGCCGAATACAAATGTTGCAATCAAATAAGAAAAGAAAGCAACATACAATAAATTAGCACTAATATCTGATAAACTCATGACGTTAATTCAGCCTCCTCTTTCTCGAGCTTCTCTATTTCCTCTTGTTGATCGGTATAAGCAGGAAGCGCTGCATACTCTTTCACTTGGTCCAGATCTTTCTTCAAGCCAAACCAGTTTTTATTCGTATGGCCTGCTAACATGATCTCGCCGTCCGCTGTTTGTTGGATCCAGAAGCGGCGGTGATTAAAGTACATGCCTTGTGCTACACCGATCATGAAGATCAATCCACCCAGACCAAGGATTGGCAACGTCCGGTCTTTACGGACAGTCAAACCGGATACATCCCGTGTCTCCACACTTTGAAAAGCCAACTTGTAATCGTTATCGCCAAAAGGTTCGACGGTGTTTTGAATTGTTATGAAACTTGTTTCTCCATTAGGCGTTTCAGGGGTCTTCATCTCAATCAGGAAGCCTGGATTGTTCGGAAGCGGGGTCTTCGTTTGAGGCTCCCCGTTCTCAAAGCCGGAAAAGTCCGGGTAATAACCGAGCAATTTAACTACTGAACCATCATCAAATGTGTATTCTTTTTCTGGATTGATCAAATCGATTGTCATGTTGCCTAGCGATTCCGACGTTGCTTTGTTCGTTAACGCAAACGTCATCGTCTTTAATTCGTCTTTTTTGAAATCCATTTGATATACAGCATAGCCATCAAATTTCAATGGCTGGTTCACGCGAATCGGATATTCTTTTACCGTTTCGAGATTCGTTTCACCCGGCAATGCATCTTCAGGTTTCTTATACAACACGACATCTGTCTGGTAATTTTTCACGACGGTTCCCACGCGGTCAAGCGCTTCTCCGAATTTCGCTTCCTCATTTTCGCCTGTGTACGTTTCCACATCAAACCCCTTGTTTTCCAGGGTATATCCCGGAGCTTCAGGAATCGCCCGAGTTTCGCCTTCACGTATCCATAAAGTTTCATCGACGTAGAAGCCTGGCATCATACGCAGCATGACGCCGAACAAAAAGATGATCAACCCAATATGATTGACATAAGGACCCCACCGTGAAAATCGTCCTTTTTCTGCTAGCAACCCATTTTTATCGGTCGACACTTTGTATTTCAATTCTTTTAACTTCGCTTCCGCTTTTTCCATGGAATCCGGAGCTGCAGAACCTTCCGCATAAATGCGTTGTTTGTTCATAAAGCTTGAATGGCGCAAAACGCGCTGATTCTTCAATGAACGGTAAAGTGGCACAAACCGATCCAAACTAGCGACAATCAGTGAAATCGCCAACATGCCGACTAAGGCTATGAACCAAAACGAATTGTATAAATCATTGAAGCCTAGGAAATAATAGACCTTTCCAATGCTTCCATATACGTCAGAATAATATGCTTCAAGTGCTGCATCTGAACGAACAGGGACAGCCACATATTGTTCTTGAGGCAAAATCGTCCCAACTGCAGCTGACACTAAAAGCGCGACAATGATGCTGACACCGACTTTGACACTGGAAAAGAAATTCCATATCTTATCGATAATTGATTTATTATACGTTTGAGAACGGCGAGCCGTTCCTTCATAGCGCATATCGACGAGTTTTTTATTTTGTTCGACCTCAGTCAAAGAACGCCCGCACGATTCACAAAGAACAGTTCCGGGCGGATTGACATGGCCGCACGTGCATTGCATTTTATCCATCCGAAAAAACTCCTTATTCAGGTTTGATTGATTCCATGTACCCTTTGATATCTTCTTCCGTCATTTCACCTGTGATAATCCGTTCAATCTGGCCCTCCGGATTTACGAGTACAGTTGTCGGCAACGGTCGAATATTATAAGCGGTCATCACATCTTTTGTTTTGTCGATGACAATCGGGAAAGACAATTTGAATTGGTCGGAAAATGATTGCACTTCAAAATTCGATTGAGCGATATTGACTGCTAATACATGTACGCCTTGATCTTTGTATGCATTAAACTGGCGATCCATTGCTGGCATTTCCTTTTTGCACGGTTCACACCATGTGCCCCAGAAGTTCAAGAATACACCTTGTCCGCGATAATCAGAAAGCTTGTGTTGCTTGCCATCAAGATCTTGCAACGCAAAATTAGGGGCATCATCTCCGACTTCTAACAGGCTGACATCGTCTGCCGTTGCACTGTTGTAAATCGTATAGCCGATCGCTGCAACGAGCATCAGCAAAATTGCTGTGCGCATGAAGAGCCGATTGCGCTTTTTCTTGTTCGTTTTCTCGTTCAATTTTACTTCCTCCTTCGAGGTTCGAATGCAAAACAATTATAGCAAATATCCGTTAGACGAATACGCTCAGTTTTGAAGGGTTTGTGAACGTTAGTTGCGTTTTCCTGTATCCGCCAAAACGCGTAAAAGCTTGACTTCATGCGCCGACAATTCACGTGATTCGCCAGCATTCAGACCTTTAAGCGTTAAGAATGCGAACTGCTCCCGGCTCAATTTCTGGACAGGGAATCCGATTGCTTCGAACATTCTGCGCACTTGGCGGTTACGTCCTTCATGAATCGTGATTTGGACAATCGCTTTGCCGGATTTTTTATCACCTGAAATGAGTTTAACTTTTGCCGGCGCTGTCATGCCGTCTTCTAATTTAATGCCGCGCTCCAACTTTTGCAGATCTTCTTTAGAAGGTATACCTCTTAAGCGAGCCACATAAGTCTTATCGATTTCAAACTTTGGATGCGTCAATGAATTCGCGAATTCGCCATCATTCGTCATGATCAACAAGCCAGACGTGTCATAATCCAAACGTCCGACAGGATATATGCGTTTTTCAACATCGCTGAAAAAGTCTGTAACGACTTTGCGATTTTTATCATCACTTACCGCAGAAATGACGCCGCGTGGTTTATATAGCAAGTAATAAACTTTTTGTTCTTTTTCCAATTGCACGCCTTCCACTTCGATCGTGTCATTTTGGGATACTTTCGTGCCCAATTCTTTGATCACTTTTCCGTTCACGCGTACTTTACCATCCAAAATTAATTGCTCCGACTTGCGTCTAGACGCAACGCCTGCATGTGCAAGCATTTTCTGTAATCTCTCCATAAGTTCACCTCATTGATATATTTGCTGCCTGTTTGATTTTCATATTATAAAAGTTCTAAAGAATTCGCTAAATAAGAGTACCTTAGTTAACCGCTCAATTGCTTTGGGCAGGGCTACCATAATGAGCCGGAAAGAACATCCGTCTCATTACTCCGCCTCGCCCCTAGCCGCACTTTCGCTAGATAAACTCTCATCAGGTATTAAACCTTAAAAGAGTCTGCAATTTTCATATATATGGAGCCATTTTAAGCAGTATCCGAAATATAACACCCTTACTGAACCTTATAAATCCCATCTAAAACAGGCATAGAAAAGCGGAAACCCCATTGCTTACATGTTGTCTTATCCGTTCGTCTCTCTCGGAATTATGTCACATTTCCCGGTAAAGCGAAAGTACATAGCTCAGGCTCCATAGGCGGAAAACGGATAGTTGGCAAATAAAAGAAGACTGTTTTCTATTCACAGTCTTCCAAAACGACATCATTAAACTACGGCTTCTTCTTTAAACGCTTCTTGGAATTTCGTCATGAACAAATCGCTTTCTTCGTCCACTTTTTCTTCAACATCATCCGGCAAGGCGGGTAAGTCTTTCAAGTTCTTCAATCCGAAATAGTTCAGGAATTCCGTTGTCGTACCATAAAGGATTGCGCGCCCAGTGCCTTCTGCTCTTCCGGCTTCTTGCAACAAGCCTTTCGCAGTAAGGGTATGGAGCGATTTCTCGCTTTTGACACCGCGTAAATCTTCGATCTCAAGACGAGTAATCGGCTGTTTGTACGCCACAATTGCCAGCACCTCAAGAGAAGCTTGTGACAATGATTGAGGAGTTGGATTTTCCACCAACTTTTGGATGATGTCAGCCACTTCCGGTTTCGTCACCAATTGATAAACCCCCGCCAGTTCTTTGAGGGCAATGCCATTTTCAGGCGCTTTATATTTTTGTGTCAATTCTTCGACACTTGCTAAAATTTGCTGTTGATCCGCTTCTGTTAGAAACTGAAGCTGCTTCATCGTTAAACCATCATCACCCGCTACAAATAGCAAGGCTTCTATTTTACTCGAAAGAGTCGTCTTCATAACTCCACTCCTCTTTTTTTAGTTCCACCATTAAATCTGTAAAATTTTTCTCCTGGTCCACCCGAATCACTTGGCGCTTCATCAATTCCAGCACCGATAGGAACGAGACGACTAACACCGTTTTATCGTTGGAGGGAAATAACGCTGTGAATGACGTCCGGCCTTTCGCCTGTTTCAAGCGATTTACAATGGACGTCATCTGATCTTTGATCGAAATTTCTTGACGCGTCACGCGTGCTGACAGCGGCGCTTTCAATTGCTTACGGCGCAGCATTTTTTGAAATGCGCCGAGCATGTCATAAGCGTTAATTGCCAGGTCGATATTTTCCGCTTGAACATCTGGTTGAAATTCAGAAAGGTCCGTCGGTGCTTTCGTGTAAATAATCGAACGGTTTTCTTCAAGTTCCTTCAATTTTCCAGAAGCTTCTTTGAATTTACGGTATTCAATCAATCGTGAGACCAATTCATCGCGGGGATCCTGCTCTTCAAGGTCGAAAGAAATATCGTCCATCTCCCCTTCATGGACAGGCAAAAGCATTTTACTTTTAATTGCCAGCAATGTAGCCGCCATGACGAGGTACTCACTCGCTTCATTTAGTTCTAAGACTTGCAGTGCACGTATGTGTTCCATATACTGTGTAGTGATTTGGGAAACAGGAATATCGTAGATATCGATTTCCAAACGATGTATTAAATGCAATAATAAATCAAGAGGACCTTCAAAGGCATCCACTTTTACTTCATATGACATGATCCGCCACCTGACTCTAATTTAAATTAAACTAACTCGTAATTAATAATGTTAATCCATATTTCTTTATTATAGTAGAAAGGTGATTAAAATGCACCCACTCCAACATAAGCTGTTTATCCAATTTTTGATTCATTTCAATAATGAAAAAGATTATTTTGAATGTCACGAGGTCGGCGAGGAATATTGGAAATCGCTTGCACCGAAAGACAAGATGCATCCTTTGACTGGCTGGATTCAACTCGCTGTTGGCATGTATCATTGGCGCCGCAGCAATTATCCAGGCGCGTTGCGCTCTTTTATCCGCTCACGAGCTAAGCTTGCGAACGCTGGCATTTGGATTGAGGGTTTCGACAACGAGCAATTGCTTACGGATTTGAACAAAGCGATTGCGGCTGTGACCGAACGCGAACCATTTGACCATTTCGATATTCCAATCGAATCGATTGAAATACAAGCTTCAATCGCCCAGCACCTGCTCGAACATCCACTTGAAGAGCAGGATCCACATTACATCATGCATAAACATCGCTTGCGAGATCGGACATCAATTATCAATTTGCGTGAACAGCGCAAAAAGAGAAATTTGGAGCTCTAAAACACTTCGCTATTCCGACATAATATCGCAAGGAACACAAAAAGGCACCGGAGAGTAATCTCCGGTGCCTTTTGCAATCCTTAGAGCATTCTGGCGGTTAAATTTGCGCTTTTTTCTCGAGACATTTGCGGATAAACGCTTCTGTTTCGTCTGTCGTGCGCATTTCTTTTCCGTTCATCAATTGCTGGATTTTCTCAATCATCGCTTGACCTATACCTTCACCCCGATGGGACGGGTTGACAGAAATGTGGTGAAGCATGAAATAGTCTTCGTGTACTTCAACCCCTAAAAGGCCGACAAAATCCTCATCTTTTTTCCAAAGGAATAATTGCCAATCAGGGTTTTCTTCGTATATGTGCATTGTTTGCTGCAATTTTTTCAATTCACGCTCTTTCGGCATGAACGAAAGAAGCCCCATAGCGATTTTTTCAAAAGATTTCTTATATCTAAATAACATATTCAATCCCTCATTTTCGTCTTTAAACGGCTTTTTTCATCCTACTATAGATTCGCAAATAACTCAAGTTTGCTTACAATCAGCCAGATACGACGTTTTCAGCGAAAAAGAGCCAATAGACGACTCCCCATGCAATCGCCATTGCTAAAAGCATCAAGAGTAAAGTTATATTTCCTTTTTTCATCTGTTTGCATTTTGAGGCGTATACGACATGTCCTGCTTTACAATATCCTCAAGAGTTTCGCGTTTGACAACAAGCTGATGTTCCCCGTTTTCTACAAACACCACTGCTGGTCTTGCTAAACGATTATAGTTGCTGGCCATTGAATACCCATATGCGCCAGTACAGAACACCGCGAGAATATCGCCTGCTTCCACTTCTGGCAAGTTCGCTTGCTCGATTAATTTATCGCCAGATTCGCAGCATTTCCCGGCGATGGTATATTGCTCAGTTAATGCCGCTTCCGCTTTGTTCGCTAGCAATGAACTGTATTTGGCACCGTATAGCGCGGGACGGATATTGTCGGACATGCCACCGTCTACAGCGGCATACTTCCGAGTGCCTGGCACTTCTTTCATCGATCCGATCGTGTATAGCGTTGTTCCTGCGTCACCAACAAGAGAACGGCCGGGTTCGATCCAAATTTCAGGCAGTGGGTAGTTTTTTGATGATGCCGTTTCTTTCACAGTGCCAATCATGTCTTTCACATAAACGGCCGGTTCTAAAGGTTCGTCTTCAGAAGTATAGCGGATGCCAAATCCGCCGCCCAAATTCAAGACGGAACACGTATAACCGGTTTCTTCCCGCCATTGCACCATTTTCCCAACCAGTTTCTCGGCTGCCATGCTAAAAGCTGCAGTATCGAAAATTTGTGAGCCGATGTGGCAATGGAGTCCCAATAAGTTAAGGAATTCGTGATTATGCGTTGAGTTAAATGCTCTATCAGCTTGTCCATTATTCAAATCAAAGCCGAATTTCGAGTCTTCCTGTCCCGTCGTAATGTAATCATGCGTATGCGCCTCAATGCCTGGAGTAACACGCAACAATATATTCATTGGTCGTTTGAGCTCTTCGGAAAGTTTCTTTAATTGGCTGATTTCGTAAAAATTATCGACAACGATACAACCTATTTCTTCATCGAACGCCATGCGAAGTTCCACGTCGCTTTTATTGTTGCCGTGAAAATGAATTTTCTCTTTCGGGAATCCCGCTTGCAGCGCCGTATAAAGTTCCCCGCCAGACACAACGTCCAACGATAAATTTTCTTGCGCCGCTACTTGGTAAATAGCGATGCTTGAAAAAGCTTTGCTGGCGTAGGCCACTTGGTAGCCGATGCCTGCCTCCTCAAATGTTCTTTGGAAAGCGCGAGCGCGGTCCCGGAACAATTGAATATCATATACAAAAAGCGGTGTGCCGTATTCTTTCGCTAAATCTACAGCATCTGTTCCGCCTATAGCTAAATGACCCGTTTCGTTGATGGTTTGTGTACCGTATAAATGCATGATTTCCCTCCTGAACTATGCGGCTGGTGGAAATTTGAATAAAAAAACTTGCTGAGAATAAACTCAGCAAGGGTTTTTAATCGGTGATCAGCGCTGAAATCAGCTGAGTCTTTTCAACCGGTTCGCTTGAATATTCAATACTATTATATATCATATTTATACATTCTGCGAGTTCTTCAGTGTTTGCATAAATCGTTGCAAGCGACTCGCCTTCTTTCACGAAATCGCCGACTTTTTTATGAAGCACGATGCCGACCGCCAAATCGATTTCCGACTCTTTCGTTGCGCGGCCTGCACCAAGTACCATCGCTGCTGTGCCGATCTCATCCGCTTCCATAAAGGAAACATAGCCTTCTTTTGGCGAAGGAACTTCTTTCGTGAACTTTGCTTGCGGCAATAAACTAACATCATCGACTACAGCAGGGTTTCCTCCTTGAGCTTCAATGAATTGCTTCATGACTTCAAGGGCTTTACCATTCGCAATTACTTCTTCAAGCATCACACGAGCTTCTTCTAATGTATCTGCTTTTCCACCTACAACGACCATCTGGCTTCCAAGAACTAAACACAATTCCGTTAAGTCTTCAGGGCCATTGCCTTGCAACGTTTCAATCGCTTCTTTTACTTCAAGTGCGTTACCGATCGCAAAACCAAGTGGTTGACCCATATCAGAAATGATGGCCATTGTCTTCCGGCCTGTTGCATTACCGATGCCTACCATGGCATGCGCCAATTCCTTCGCATCTTCTTCTGTCTTCATGAATGCGCCTTCGCCTGTTTTCACATCCAAAACGATTGCACCAGCGCCAGCTGCAATTTTCTTGCTCATGATCGAACTGGCGATCAACGGGATGCTATTGACTGTTGCCGTCACATCACGCAATGCGTAAAGTTTTTTATCAGCAGGAGTCAAATTGCCGCTTTGGCCAATAACCGCGAGTTTAATATCGTTCACTTGCTTGATAAATTCGTCAGTGGATAATTCCACGTGGAAGCCTTCTATCGCTTCAAGCTTGTCGATTGTCCCGCCTGTATGACCAAGTCCGCGACCGCTCATTTTTGCAACAGGCACGCCGCATGCAGCCACTAATGGACCGAGCACTAGAGTCGTCGTATCGCCGACACCGCCGGTAGAATGTTTGTCGACTTTAATGCCAGCAATGGCAGACAAATCGATTTGATCGCCGGAGTTTGCCATCGCCATTGTTAAATCAGCGCGCTCACGTTCCGTCATGTTTTGGAAATATACCGCCATCAAAAATGCGCTCATTTGGTAATCAGCGATTTCTTCATTTGTGTAGCCTGTCACGATAAACTGAATTTCTTCAGTCGTCAGTTCCATGCCGTCTCTTTTCTTTTCGATCAAATCCACCATTCTCATTAGTCGATTCCCGCCTTTCTTATTTTAAATCCGATAAGATGCTGTTGCCGAATTTCGGCATTGGTGCTGAAAAATTATCAGCAATCGTTGCGCCAATATTAGCGAATGTCTTGCCAAGCGCTAACTCTTTTCCGCCGTCAAAACGCGGAGAATAAGCAAGCAATGGTACATATTCACGTGTATGGTCAGTTCCCGGGAATGTCGGATCGTTGCCATGGTCAGCCGTGATGATGAGCAAATCATTATCATTCATACGGTCTAGCACTTCCGGCAGTCTGCGGTCGAATGCTTCTAGCGCTTCCGCATAGCCTTTCGGATCGCGTCTATGGCCGTACAACGCATCAAAATCAACGAGATTCAAGAAGCTCAAACCTGTGAATTCTTTACTTGCAACTTGCGCTAATTTATCCATGCCATCCATATTGTCTTTTGTGCGAATCGCTTCAGTCACGCCTTCACCGTTGAAGATGTCGTCGATCTTGCCAATTGCGATTACATCTTTGTTGATGTCTTTCAATTCGTTCATAACGGTCCGTTCAAAAGGTTTCAAGGCATAATCATGGCGATTAGTCGTACGCTTGAAAGCACCTTC
>JBFIXY010000010.1:0-16831 GCA_041605655.1 Planococcus sp. (in: firmicutes)
CGGTCCCATTTATAGCGGTATGTCTTCCCTGCTGCATGGTAGCGCGCATGAAAACCTTCAGACGCTTCTTGAATTTCTGCGACTCGGATGTCTTCCGGTAGCAGCACGTTCAACGCTTTCAGCCACCCACTGTCGGGAATCGACAAAGGGGTGTCGAAATGGATGATTTGACCGATTGCATGCACTTTCGCATCCGTTCGACCGCTCGCCACCACTTGGATAACTTCCCCTTTATGGATTGTCTTTAAGACCTTCATTAATTCCTGTTGCACCGTACGTGAATCCGGCTGGACTTGATAGCCCGCAAAGCCGGATCCGTCGTAGGCGATTTTTGCTTTCATTCGTTTCATGCTTTCTCTCCTTACGTCCGGTAATACCAAAGAACACCTGTCAGGACGATGAGCACCAACATACTGAACGTATCTTTAAAGCCCCAATCAAGCTGGCGGTAACGGGTGCGGCCTTCACCGCCCCTGTAGCCGCGCACTTCCATCGCCGTTGCCAAATCTTCTGCCCTTTTGAACGCACTGACAAACAACGGAATGAGCAATGGCACTACCGCTTTTATACGTTCTTTCACTGGTCCTGAACCGATATCCGATCCTCTTGCCATCTGTGCCTTCATGATTTTCCCTGTTTCGTCCATTAACGTCGGGATGAATCGCAATGAAATCGACATCATCAAGGCCAGCTCATGTACAGGAAGTTTAACGCGTTTGAACGGACCGAGCAATGTTTCGATGCCATCGGTAATGGAAATCGGCGACGTTGTCAGTGTCAGGATACTGGTGATGAACACTAATACAAGGAATCGCGTCGACAGGAATATACCTTGCCGCAAGCCTTCTTCATAAATCTCCACAAAGCCGATGCTTAGCAGCACATCACCTTCACGCGTAAAGAATATGTGCAAAAGAAATGTAAATATCATTAAAATAAAGACCGGCTTCAGACCCGTGATAAGAAAATACAAACGAATCTTAGACAACGATACGACCAATAAGGTAAAGCCTAGTAATATGCCATAAGTAAGTGCATTATTGGCGACAAATACCACTGCGATAAAAAGGAACACGAATAAGATTTTGGCACGCGGATCCATCCGATGCACGATCGAATCACCAGGAATATAGCGCCCAAAGATCATCTTCTCGATCATTCGGCATCACGTCCTTCCTGAAGCGCACGCGCAATATTTTTTGCTAGCGCTTCTTCAGTGAGCGAAATGCCTTCTAATTGGATGCCCATCTTCGCTTCAAATTCCCGCTGCAAACGAACTGATCGTGGCGGTTCAAGTCGGTAATCGTGCAATTGCTCTTCATTCGAAAAAATGACGGTCGGCTCCCCGGTCACAACACATTTTCCACCATGCATAATTGCGACTTGATCAGCATAACGTGCAGCATCTTCCATACTATGCGTTACGAGCACCGTCGTCAGCCCTTTTTCGATATGGAGCCGGTAGAAAAGATCCATGATTTCACGTCGGCCTCTCGGGTCAAGACCCGCTGTCGGCTCGTCCAATACCAAAACGTCCGGCTCCATCGCCAAAACGCCTGCAATCGCGACGCGACGCATTTGCCCTCCCGATAAATCAAATGGCGACTTTTCCAACACATCGTTAGGCAGCCCAAGTTGCTGAACCAGTTCACGTGCACGACGGCTTGCTTCTTCTTCCGGAACGCCGTAATTTAATGGACCGAACATAATATCTTTCAATACGGTTTCATCAAATAGCTGCTGCTCAGGAAACTGAAAGACGATGCCGACTTGTCGACGGATATCACGGAGATTTTTCGCTTTCGTTCCCGCCTCTATTTTCCGGTCGCCGATTACGACCGATCCCTCTGTCGGCTTCAACAGCGCATTTAAATGCTGCAAAACGGTCGATTTGCCTGAACCGGTATGCCCGATAATCGCCGTATAAGACCCTGAAGGTATGTGCAGGTTGACGTGATGCAATGCCCGTTTTTCAAAGGGTGTATCTTTTGCATAGCTGTACCCTACTTCTTGAAGTAAGATGTCCATAATTCATTCACCAACTTATCTTCTGTCATATGCTCGCCCAAAATCTCCAATCCTTCGTCGCGTAACAAATGTGTCATGCGCATCGCGAAGGGCAAATCCAAGCCCAATTTCACCAATTCACTGCCTGAACGGAAAACTTGTTCCGGCACACCTTCCAATTGCTTATGCCCTTGATTCATGACAATCAAGCGATCGGCTAAAGCGGCTTCCTCCAAGTCGTGCGTAATGGATATGACCGTCAAACCGGTCGTCTTTCGCAGCTCCCGGATTGTTTCAATCACTTCCATCCGCCCCTGTGGATCGAGCATCGATGTCGCTTCATCTAAAATCAGCAACCGCGGACGCAACGCTAGTGCTCCGGCAATTGCTACACGTTGCTTTTGCCCACCGGATAAATGATGGGGTTCTTGGTCCATATAATCTTCCATCTTCACTTGGCGCAATGATTCCTTCACACGCACCACCATTTCATGATGCGGAACGCCATTGTTCTCCAAAGCGAATGCCACATCATCTTGTACCGTCGCCCCGACAAATTGATTGTCAGGGTTTTGGAACACCATGCCCATTTGCGAACGGATGTCCCAAAGCGTATCCTCAGACATCGGTGTACCCATAGCTGTTACCCTGCCGGAGTTTGGAAACAGCAAACCGTTCATCAACTTCGCAATAGTCGATTTGCCCGAGCCGTTATGTCCGACTAGCGCAATCCATTCGCCTTCTTCAATAGAAAACGAAAGATCCGCTACTGCCGGTCGGACCGACTCGTCTTCAGGTGCATATGTAAATGTCACATTTTCCAATGACATAATAATCGAATTCATCTCTACTGGCCTCCCCTAATTGCAAACTACCTCTACTCTACTCGGTCTCCTAAGCACTTGCAAAACTAAAAATGGATAAAAAAAAGCGCGCACCTCATTCAGAGAAATGCGCTTTTCTGTCTCTATGGCGCCCCAGTTGCTTAAGCTGGGGTTGAATGAGGTGCGTAGAGCTAGACAAGACGCCGTCCGAGGACTCGCTCATCATAACGCTCAGCTTTTCATGAGTGTCGTATAAACCATAATGCTAAAAGAAGAGGGCATGAACCCTCTTCAAGTAAATCAATTGTCCCTTGAGTTGAAAATCAACCCGAGGATCTAATTTGAATCTATTAATTCAAATTAAACTAATTCAATAATTACCATCGGTGCGCCATCTCCGCGACGAGGCCCCATTTTCATGATGCGAGTGTAACCGCCTTGGCGTTCTGCGTAGCGTGGTGCAACGTCATCAAACAATTTTTGCAAAGCAAAGATTGTGTTTTCGTTACCTTCTGCATCAGCAGTAGTTACTAACTCACGGCGAATAAATGCTGCAGCTTTGCGGCGTGCGTGAAGATCTCCACGTTTGCCAAGCGTAATCATTTTTTCTACAGTTGAACGAACTTCTTTCGCACGAGCTTCAGTCGTTTGAATGCGTTCATGAACGATTAAGTCTGTTGTAAGGTCACGTAATAGTGCTTTACGCTGAGAACTTGTACGTTGTAGCTTTCTCATTGAAGTTTCCCTCCTTTGTTAAATATATCGGATCCGATTGTCGGTTTTAGTCTTCTTTGCGAAGGCCTAATCCTAGATCTTCTAACTTCACTTTAACTTCTTCAAGTGATTTGCGTCCGAGGTTGCGTACTTTCATCATGTCGTCTTCCGACTTGCTTGCCAGTTCGTGTACTGTATTGATACCCGCACGTTTTAAGCAGTTGTAAGAACGGACCGAAAGATCAAGTTCTTCGATAGTCATCTCCAACACTTTTTCTTTTTGATCTTCTTCTTTTTCAACCATGATTTCAGCCGTTTGAGCCTCATCAGTCAAGCCAACGAAGATATTTAAATGCTCAGTAAAAATTTTCGCACCAAGTGCAATTGCCTCTTTCGGACCAATGCTGCCATCTGTCCATACATCAAGAGATAATTTATCAAAATTAGCGAGCTGGCCCACACGTGTGTTTTCCACTTGGAAGTTCACGCGTGATACTGGAGTGTAAATAGAGTCAATCGGAATAACGCCGATCGGTAGATCTTCACGTTTGTTCTGATCTGCACGAGCGTATCCACGGCCTCTGTTCGCATACATACGCATACGCAGATGTCCGTTTTTAGCGATTGTTGCAATATATAGATCCGGATTCAGAATCTCAACGTCACTATCGTGAGTGATATCTGCAGCCGTAACCGTCCCATCACCTTTTACATCAATTTCAATGACTTTTTCTTCGTCAGAGTAAATTTTCAGTGCCAGTTTCTTAATATTCAAGATGATTGATGCTACATCTTCTTCAACACCTTCAACAGTGGAGAATTCGTGTAAAACACCATCAATCTGAATCGAAGTAACAGCAGCGCCTGGTAAAGATGAAAGTAGGATTCGACGTAAGGAGTTTCCTAAAGTAGTTCCATATCCACGCTCAAGTGGTTCAACAACAAATTTACCGTATTTGGCAGCGTTGTCGATCTCGATCGTTTCAATTTTCGGTTTTTCTATTTCGAGCATTCATTTTACCCTCCTTCAAAACGTCGGTGTTTTTCGTTTCATCAAGAATTCGATAGTCACAGACTTTCGCAACGATTCGGAACACATTCAGTAAGTCGTGATGTTCAAAAATCCTATTCAGATTAACGATTATACGCGACGGCGTTTTGGCGGACGGCAACCGTTATGAGGTACTGGAGTTACATCTTTAATAGCTGTAACTTCTAGTCCGGCAGCTTGAAGCGCACGGATAGCAGCCTCACGACCTGAACCAGGACCTTTAACTGTAACTTCTAGAGTTTTAAGACCGTGTTCGATTGAAGTTTTAGCAGCAGCTTCAGCAGCCATTTGAGCAGCGAAAGGTGTAGATTTACGTGAACCTCTAAATCCTAAAGCACCAGCGCTTGACCATGATACTGCGTTACCTTGCATATCTGTAATCGTAACGATTGTGTTATTAAATGTTGAGCGGATGTGAGCAATACCAGATTCGATATTCTTTTTCACACGACGCTTACGAGTTTGTTGTTTACGTGCCATGTTAAGAAGAAACCTCCTTTACTGATTATTTTTTCTTGTTAGCTACAGTTTTACGAGGACCTTTACGCGTACGCGCATTGTTCTTCGTATTTTGTCCGCGAACAGGTAGTCCACGGCGGTGGCGGATGCCTCGGAAGCTAGCAATTTCCATCAATCGCTTGATGTTCATAGAAACTTCACGGCGTAAGTCACCTTCAATTTTAAATTGATCCAATTGCTCACGGATATTGTTCAACTCGTCTTCAGTAAGATCACGAACGCGAGTATCTTCTGAGATACCAGCTCCTGACAATACTTTCTGAGCAGTAGTTTTACCAACACCGAAAATGTATGTTAATGAAATAACAACGCGTTTGTCGCGTGGAATGTCAACACCAGCAATACGTGCCATGTGTGATGCACCTCCTTCTTATTAGCCTTGTCTTTGTTTGTGTTTCGGATTTTCACAGATTACCATTACTTTACCGTTTCTGCGAATAACTTTACATTTTTCACAGATCGGTTTTACAGATGGTCTCACTTTCATCTAACCCAACCTCCTTAGTAGTCCGGAGTGCAAAAGATTATTTAAAACGGTATGTGATACGACCGCGTGTTAAATCGTAAGGAGAAAGTTCCACTGTTACTTTATCCCCCGGTAGAATGCGGATGAAGTGCATGCGGATCTTGCCAGATACGTGCGCAAGAATCGTATGACCATTTTCCAATTCTACTTTAAACATCGCGTTAGGCAAAGTCTCAACGACTGTTCCTTCGATTTCAATTACATCGTCTTTCGCCATCGACCCAGTCTCCCTTCTGTATACAAATCAGGTTCTCATCTTCAAACAGTATTTGCTGATTGAATAATACTACGATATTCATTCACCAGGAATGCATGAGTGACATTCGAAAGACAGTCTCCGAGTTCCACTGCCCGCAAATTGCGGAGAGGGGGTAATCCGGTTAATCCAGCCTGACTCATGTTTCCTCGACCGTCCGGACTGCCTTGGATGAGTTCCAAACCCGTTACACAGATGCTTCCACGAAACTCATTATACTATCTCCAATGCTGAATTGCACTTAGTGCACCCTGCACCGGAAAGCTCTAACAAGTATTGTTTGCTTTTGCAGCTCTCGAAAATTCATATCTCCGTCGCTCCTTAAAGCCACATGGAGGCAACTAACTGCGCCCGGCGCCGAGACTTAACCTCGGTCGCCCTTTAGAAGAGCATCAATGTCAGCAAATACTTTTTGAATATCCTGCTGTCCATTTATATTTTCCAGCACGCCTTTGTCTTCGTAGAAATCAAGAAGCGGCTGAGTTTGTTTAATGTTTACTTCTAAACGGTTTGTGACGGTTTCAGGATTGTCGTCTTCGCGCTGGTATAGTTCGCCGCCATCTTTATCACATACTCCGTCTACTTGAGGCGGGTTGAAAACAAGATGGTAAGCTGTGCCACACACTTTGCAAATTCGGCGACCCGTTAATCGTTTAACAAGTTCGTCTTGTTCAACTTGGATATTTACGACATGCTCGATTCTTTTGCCAAGATCGGCAAGAAGAGATTCCAGCGCTTCAGCTTGTGGGACCGTACGTGGAAAGCCATCCAATAGGAAGCCTTCTTCACAATCCGCTGCGCTAAGACGCTCACGGACGATACCGATAGTCACTTCATCGGGAACTAATGCTCCCTTATCCATGAACGATTTTGCTTCCAAGCCTAGTTTCGTTCCGCCTTTGATAGCGGCCCGGAACATATCACCTGTAGAAATATGAGGGATGTCGTACTTCTCAACAATTTTGTCCGCTTGAGTGCCTTTTCCAGCACCAGGTAGACCCATTAATACGATATTCATACGTTTGCCCCCTCAGACAAGTGGAGAAGGAACGCTTTCACGCGCCCCTAAAACCCCTGATTATTTCATAAAGCCTTTATAATGACGTTTAACAAGCTGAGATTCCAATTGCTTCATTGTCTCTAGCGCTACTCCTACCACGATCAATAGACTTGTACCACCGATTTGCGCCGACTGCGGCAAGCCCATCAGGTTGGTGAAGAAAATTGGCATTACTGCGATAACGGATAAGAAGATTGCTCCGACAAATGTCAAACGGTATAACACGCTTGTTAAATAGTCTTGCGTATTTTTACCCGGACGGATTCCCGGAATATAAGCACCTTGCTTTTTCAAATTGTCCGACACGTTTTCAGGATTAACCTGAATGAATGCATAGAAATACGTGAAAGCTACAATCAAAGCGACATAAATGATCATGCCGACCGGACGAGTGTAGTCAAATGTATTCTGAATGGCATCCGTAACCGCGTTGGCACCAAAGAAAGAAGCGATGGTTTGTGGCGTAATGATAAACGCCACTGCGAAGATCACCGGGATAACTCCGGCCGCGTTCACTTTCAAAGGTAAATGCGTTTGTTGTGCACTTGTCGTCTGACCGCGGCCAGCAACACGTTTTGCATACTGAATCGGAATTTTACGCAGCGCTTGCTGAACGTAAATGACCAAAACAGTAACAGCAACAACTGCCAATGCAAGCAAAACTAAGAAAGCGATGTTAATCGCGAGCTGAGATCCAGCTCCTTCGATTTGCTGTGCGTATAATTGGTTGACAGCTCCAGGTATTGCAGCGACAATCCCAGCGAAGATGATAATCGAAATACCGTTCCCCACACCTTTTGCCGTAATCTGCTCACCAAGCCACAGTAGAAATGCAGTACCACCCGTTAAAACAATCGCGATTACAGCATAAGTTGCAATCGAATCATCCTGTATTAAAGATCCACCATAAATTTGGTTGAATCCGTAAGACATACCAATCGCTTGGATAAAGGCAAGTACAATTGTGAAATAGCGAGTGAATTGAGCAAGTTTCCGTCTTCCGACTTCACCTTGTTTCGCCCACTCAGCAAACTTCGGCACAACGTCCATCTGCAATAATTGCACGATAATCGACGCTGTGATGTATGGCATGATCCCCATTGCTAAAATCGAAAAATTAGCGAGGGCGCCTCCACCGAAAGTATTTAAGAATCCGATCAAGCCAGCTTGATCAGTAGCTTGCAGTACTCCTGCGTCAACATTCGGTACCGGAATGAAAGTTCCGATACGGAAAATGATGAGCATGAGTAAAGTAAAGATAATTTTATTTCGAATATCAGTCACGCGCATAAAATTTGAGATTGTCTGAAACATTAAAGCACCTCTGTTTGTCCGCCGGCAGCTTCAATCGCTTCTTTTGCTGTTCCAGAGAATTTGTGAGCTTTAACAGTCAATTTTTTCTCTAAGCTACCATTGCCTAAAATCTTGATTCCAGAACGTTCGTTGCTGACAACACCAGATTCAATAAGCAATGCAGGTGTAATTTCTGTGCCCTCGTCGAAACGGTTCAATACATCAAGGTTGACAATAGCGTAGTCTTTACGGTTAATGTTCGTAAATCCACGTTTAGGCAAACGACGGAACAATGGGTTTTGACCACCCTCGAATCCTGGACGAACACCGCCGCCAGAACGTGCGTTTTGACCTTTATGGCCTTTACCTGCTGTTTTACCAGTACCTGAACCGATACCGCGTCCGATACGCTTTCTTGAACTGCGTGAACCTTCTGCTGGTTTTAATTCATGAAGTTTCATGTGGTTGGCACCTCCTTCTATAGAAATCAGGGATTAAACTTCTTTAATAGTTACTAAATGAGCGACTTTGTCAAGCATACCGCGAACGGCTGCATTGTCTTGGTGCGCTACTGTCTGGTGCATTTTGCGCAAGCCTAATGACTGGACAGTTTTACGTTGTGCCGGCTTAGCGCCGATCACAGATTTTGTGAGGGTAATTTCTAGTTTAGTTGCCATGTAATTTTCCCTCCTTATCCTAATAGCTCTTCTGTAGTTTTGCCACGAAGTTTTGCAACTTGGTCAGCACTTTTCAGTTGAGTCAAACCGTTGATAGTTGCACGAACCATGTTGATTGGTGTGTTTGAACCTAGAGATTTCGACAAGATGTCTTGTACTCCAGCAAGTTCAAGTACCGCACGAACAGGTCCACCAGCAATAACACCAGTACCCGGAGAAGCCGGTTTGATAAGAATTTGGCCAGCACCAAAGCGACCGATTACTAAGTGTGGAGTTGTACCTTTAACCATTGGTACTTCAATAAGGTTTTTCTTCGCATCTTCAATAGCTTTACGGATAGCATCTGGAACTTCTTGAGCTTTACCAGTACCAAAACCGACATTACCATTTTTGTCGCCTACAACAACTAATGCGGAGAAACGGAAACGACGTCCACCTTTTACAACTTTCGCTACGCGGTTAATCGTAACTACGCGTTCTTCAAGTTCAAGTTTGTTTGGATCAATACGACGCATGAAATGTGTCCCTCCTTCTTTTAAAATTCTAAACCATTTTCACGTGCTGCTTCTGCTAAAGCTTTAACACGTCCATGATATAAATAACCACCGCGGTCAAAAACGATCGATTTCAAACCGTTTTCAGTAGCACGTTTTGCGATTGTTTCGCCGATTGTAGCAGCTGCTTCCACGTTGCCAGTTGAATCGCCTGCGAAATCTTTATCCATAGATGATGCACTTACAAGTGTTACGCCATTTGTATCGTCGATCAATTGAGCGTAGATATATTTATTCGAACGGAATACGTTTAAACGCGGGCGTGTTGCTGTACCCGTGATTTTCGAACGTACACGAGCATGACGCTTTTTACGAGATGCGTTTTTATCGAGTTTCGTAATCACTGAGGTCACTCCTTTCATCCTGCCTAAGCAGCATTATTTACCTGTTTTACCTTCTTTGCGGCGAACTTTCTCACCTTCGTAGCGGATACCTTTACCTTTATACGGCTCTGGCGGACGCACTTGGCGGATGTTAGAAGCTAGAGCTCCAACGCGTTCTTTATCGATACCTTTGATGATAACTTTCGTGTTAGCTGGAACTTCAACTGAAAGGCCATCTTCCGGAGTGAATTCAACCGGGTGAGAGTAACCTACGTTAAGAACCAATTTTTCACCTTGTAGCTGAGCACGGTATCCAACCCCTACTAATTCAAGCACGCGCTCGAATCCTTGAGAAGTTCCTAGAATCATGTTAGCAAGCAAGGCACGAGTAGTTCCGTGAATTGTGCGGTGTTCTTTTGATTCAGACGGGCGTGACAATGTTACCACGTTGTCTTCAAGAACGATTGCGATATCTTTGTTAAATGAGCGAGTCAATTCGCCTTTAGGTCCTTTAACAGTTACCACATTATTGTCGCCAATAGTGACAGTAACGTCAGCAGGAACCTCGATTGGTTTTTTACCTACACGTGACATTCTATTGCACCTCCATTCGTTTGTTGCTAATTACCAAACGTATGCTATGATTTCTCCGCCGATTTGTTTCGCGCGGGCTTCTTTATCAGTTACCAAACCTTGTGATGTCGATACTAAAGCGATCCCAAGACCGTTCAGTACGCGAGGCACCTCATTAGTTTTAGCGTATACACGTAGTCCTGGTTTTGAAATACGTTTCAATCCAGTAATAACGCGTTCGTTGTTTGCTCCGTATTTTAAGAAAATGCGGATCATACCTTGTTTGTCATCTTCAACGTATTCAACGTCACGAACGAAACCTTCACGCTTCAGAATTTCAGCGATGTCTTTTTTCACATTAGAAGCCGGAAGCTCTAATTTCTCGTGACGAACCATGTTTGCATTACGAATGCGTGTCAGCATATCTGCAATCGGATCTGTCATTGTCATTACATTTACCTCCTTCCCAAATTAGGGGATTACCAGCTGGCTTTTTTAACGCCAGGAATTTGTCCCACATATGCAAGTTCACGGAAACAAATACGGCAAAGTTTAAATTTGCGTAATACTGAATGCGGACGTCCGCATCGTTCACAGCGTGTGTACTCTTGTACTTTAAACTTTGGCGTGCGTTTTTGTTTTGCGATCATAGATTTTTTAGCCACGTTTACGCCTCCCTCACGTTTACTTTTGGAACGGCATTCCGAATTGTGTTAATAACTCACGAGCTTCTTCATCAGAGTTCGCAGTTGTTACAATTACGATGTCCATACCGCGTACTTTAGAAACTTTATCATAATCGATTTCAGGGAAGATCAATTGTTCTTTCACGCCAAGTGTGTAGTTACCGCGTCCATCGAAAGATTTTTTCGATACGCCGCGGAAATCGCGAACACGTGGAAGTGAGATAGCAATCAATTTATCCAGGAAGTCATACATACGCTCTCCGCGTAGTGTAACTTTACATCCGATAGGCATACCTTCACGAAGACGGAAGCCAGCGATAGATTTCTTAGCTTTAGTAATGACTGGTTTTTGACCAGAAATCGTTTGTAATTCTTCTACAGCAGTGTCAAGGGACTTAGTGTTTTGAACAGCTTCACCCACACCCATGTTGATAACAATTTTATCTACTTGGGGTACTTGCATTACTGATTTATATTCAAACTTGCTCACTAGAGCAGGAGTGATTTCATTCACATATTTTTCTTTTAGGCGGTTCATGTGTGTACCTCCCTTCATTCAGGAATTTTATTTATCTAATTTTTCGCCGGATTTTTTTGCAACACGAACTTTTTTACCATCTTCAACCTTATATCCTACACGAGTCGGCTCGCCGGATTTAGGGTCAAGTAACATTACGTTAGAAACGTGAATTGCTGCTTCTTGGCTGACAATTCCACCTTGTGGGTTTGCCTGGTTCGGTTTTGTATGCTTTTTGATGATGTTTACACCTTCAACAAGCACACGGTCTTTCTTAGGAAGAGCAGTCAAAACAACACCTGTTTTGCCTTTATCTTTACCTGAGATGACCTTAACTGTATCACCTTTTTTAACATGCATTCTGTCGCACCTCCTTGGTATGGCACATTGATTTATTAAAGAACTTCAGGAGCAAGTGAAACGATTTTCATGAAGTTGTTGTCGCGCAATTCGCGAGCAACAGGTCCGAAAATACGTGTTCCGCGTGGACCTTTGTCGTCACGAATGATAACACATGCATTTTCATCAAACTTGATGTAAGTACCGTCTTTACGGCGAGCTCCGCTTTTCGTGCGAACGATGACAGCCTTAACGACTTCACCTTTCTTAACAACGCCACCTGGTGTTGCTTTTTTCACGGTACAAACAATTACGTCACCGATGTTTGCAGTCTTACGACCAGAACCACCAAGCACTTTAATTGTTAGTACTTCACGAGCACCCGAGTTGTCTGCAACTTTTAAACGACTTTCCTGTTGGATCACTTAGGTAACCTCCCTTCGGAATTTCTTACGTTCCGAAATTATTTAAATTAGATGATAACCGCTTTTTCTACGATTTCCAGTACGCGGAAACGTTTTGTAGCTGATAGCGGGCGAGTTTCCATGATGCGAACGATGTCGCCCATTTTCGCTTCGTTTTGCTCGTCATGAGCTTTATATTTCTTAGAGTATTTTACACGTTTGCCATAGAATGCGTGCTTCTTTTGAGTTTCAACCATTACTGTAATGGTTTTGTCCATTTTGTCAGACACAACACGGCCTGTGTATACTTTGCGTTGGTTACGCTCAGTCATACTTGCAAACCTCCTCTCGAATTATCAGTTATTCCCACTGATTTCTCTTTCATGAATCACAGTTTTCATACGGGCAATCGCTTTACGAACTTCGCGGATGCGAGCAGTATTTTCTAATTGACCAGTAGCCAATTGGAAGCGAAGGTTGAAAAGCTCTTCCTTCAGTGATTTCACTTTTTGTTCGATTTCAGCAGTGGTTAAGTCACGGATTTCTTTAGCTTTCATTCGATTCACCACCAATTTCTTCGCGTTTAACGAACTTGGTTTTGATCGGAAGTTTGTGTGATGCTAAGCGCAATGCTTCGCGTGCCACTTCTTCAGATACTCCAGCAAGTTCGAACATTACTTTACCAGTTTTAACAACCGCTACCCAGCCTTCAGGCGAACCTTTACCGGATCCCATACGTACCTCAAGAGGCTTTTTCGTATAAGGTTTATGCGGGAAAATTTTAATCCATACTTTACCGCCACGTTTCATGTAGCGAGTCATGGAAATACGTGCTGCTTCGATTTGGCGGTTAGTGATCCAAGATGATTCTAAAGCCTGGAGACCAAATTCACCGAATGCGATTTCTTTGCCGCCTTTAGCTTCTCCGCGCATCTTACCACGGTGCTCTCGACGATATTTAACGCGTTTAGGCATTAACATATTATTTGCCTCCTTCCTCAGATTTCTTCTTAGTTGGAAGGACTTCACCGCGGTAGATCCATACTTTTACGCCAAGCTTACCGTAAGTTGTGTCAGCTTCTGCGTGCGCATAATCAATGTCCGCGCGTAGCGTATGGAGCGGAACAGTACCTTCACTGTAGTGTTCAGCACGCGCAATGTCAGCGCCGCCTAGACGTCCAGATACTTGAGTTTTGATCCCTTTAGCGCCAGAACGCATAGTGCGCTGGATAGCTTGCTTTTGAGCACGGCGGAAAGATACACGGTTTTCCAATTGACGTGCTACGCTTTCAGCAACTAGTCTCGCATCAAGGTCAGCTCTCTTAATTTCAATGATGTTGATGTGTACACGCTTGCCAGTCATTGAGTTTAGTTGATTGCGAAGTACTTCTACTTCAGAACCACCTTTACCAATTACCATACCTGGCTTAGCAGTGTGAATCGTTACGTTAACACGGTTTGCAGCGCGTTCAATTTCGATTTTAGAAACTGAAGCTTCTTTCAAACGTGCTTCGACGTATTCACGGATTTTAATATCTTCGTGAAGAAGTGTCGCATAGTCTTTTTCAGCGTACCATTTGGACTCCCAGTCACGAATGATTCCGATACGCATCCCTATTGGATGTATTTTTTGTCCCACGAATTATCCCTCCTTCTTCTCAGATACCACTAGTGTGATGTGGCTTGTACGTTTGTTGATTGCGCTTGCGCGTCCCATTGCACGTGGACGGAAACGTTTCAATGTCGGACCTTCATCAACGAATACTTCACTGATGTACAAGTTGTTCAGATCCATTTCATAGTTATGTTCAGCGTTAGCAGCTGCAGATTTCAATAACTTCTCAACAACAATAGATGATGCTTTCGGAGTGTGGTTCAAAATTGCAACGGCTTCGCCGATTTGCTTGCCTCGGATTAAATCTACAACTAAACGGACTTTACGAGGAGCAATACGTACTGTTCTAGCAACAGCTTTTGCTTGCATGGGGAAATCCTCCTCTCAATTAACGTCTTGTTTTCTTATCGTCTGCACCATGACTAGCGTATTTGCGAGTTGGAGCAAATTCTCCTAGTTTATGGCCAACCATATCTTCAGTTACATAAACAGGGATGTGCTTACGGCCGTCGTATACTGCAATTGTAAGTCCGATGAATGTCGGGAAAATTGTAGAACGGCGAGACCATGTTTTAATCACTTGTTTTTTCTCAGAATCCTTTTGTGCGTCAACTTTTTTCAAAAGATGATCATCAGCAAAAGGTCCTTTTTTCAAGCTGCGGCCCATTTGGGATCCTCCCTTCGTGATCGCACCACGGTTCTTTCATTGAACCGTAGCGGAATCAAATTATTTTTTGCGACGACGCACGATAAACTTGTCTGACTTGTTCGTTTTCTTACGTGTCTTGTATCCAAGAGTTGGTTTGCCCCATGGAGACATTGGTGATTTACGTCCGATTGGCGAACGGCCTTCACCACCACCGTGTGGGTGATCGTTAGGGTTCATTACAGATCCACGTACAGTTGGGCGATTGCCCTTCCAACGGTTACGGCCTGCTTTACCAATGTTGATTAATTCGTGTTGCTCGTTTCCTACAGCACCAATAGTAGC
Organism: Planococcus sp. (in: firmicutes); assembly: GCA_041605655.1. GTDB lineage: Bacteria > Bacillota > Bacilli > Bacillales_A > Planococcaceae > Planococcus. The sequence goes on from JBFIXY010000010.1 coordinate 14,930, forward strand.
GCGGCAAGTAGCAAGGATCATGCGAACTTCGCCTGATTGCAAACGAACTGTTACGTATTTACCTTCTTTACCCAATACCTGAGCTGAAGTTCCTGCAGAACGAACTAATTGTCCGCCGCCGCCTGGCTTCAATTCAATGTTGTGGATTGTAGAACCCATTGGGATGTTTGATAACGGAAGTGCGTTACCAGCTTTGATATCAGCTTCTACACCTGACATGATTTGAGTTCCAACTTCTACTCCTTTAGGAGCCAAGATGTAACGTTTTTCACCATCAGCGTAGTTGATCAATGCGATGTTTGCAGAACGGTTAGGATCGTACTCGATAGTAGCAACGCGTCCTGGAATGCCATCTTTGTTACGTTTGAAATCGATCACACGGTATTGACGTTTATGTCCACCACCGTGATGACGTACAGTAATTTTACCTTGGTTGTTACGGCCGCCTTTGCGCTTTACAGGTCGTAAAAGCGATTTTTCAGGTTTGTTCGTAGTGATTTCAGCGAAATCTGAACTCGTCATGTTACGACGACCGTTAGTGGTAGGTTTGTATTTTCTGATTCCCACGTTAGTTCCCTCCTTCTTCAATAGTTCTATAAGAACTTATAAAAAATTAAATTTCGAATAACTCGATGTCTTTAGATTCAGCAGTCAATTTAACAATCGCTTTACGGCGTTTGTTTGTATATCCTGCGTGTTTGCCCATGCGTTTGAATTTCCCTTTGTAGTTCATGATGTTGACTTTCTCAACTTGAACTCCGAAGATTTCTTGAACTGCATGTTTAACTTGTGTTTTGTTAGCGCGAGTGTCCACTTCAAAAGTGTACTTCTTATCTGCCATTACTTCAGAAGAACGCTCAGTAATGACCGGACGCTTTAAAATATCACGTGCTTCCATTAACTAAGCACCTCCTCAATTTTTTCGATCGCTGCTTTAGTCATGACAATTTTGTCATGTCCAAGTAGGTCTAATACGTTGATTCCTGTTGCCGAAACTACTGTCATACCTTTAAGGTTACGAGCAGACAATGTTACGTTTTCATCCGGGTCAGCAGTTACGAACAAAGCTTTTTTACCGATTGAAAGGTCACCCATCAATTGTGTAAATGACTTTGTTTTTGGTGCATCGAATGACAATCCTTCAAGTACCATCAATTTTTCTCCGATAACTGTCGATGAAAGAGCAGAGCGAAGAGCTAAACGACGTACTTTTTTAGGTAATTTATAGCTATAGCTACGTGGTGTCGGTCCGAAGACAACACCGCCGCCGCGCCATTGTGGTGAACGGATCGACCCTTGACGAGCACGTCCAGTTCCTTTTTGACGCCATGGTTTTCTACCACCACCAGCTACTTCAGAACGGTTTTTTACTTTATGGTTACCTTGACGAAGTGAAGCGCGCTGAGCGATTACTGCGTCAAATAACACTGATTCATTTGGTTCGATACCGAATACATAGTCATTCAATTCGATGTCGCCCACTTGTGAACCTGTTTGATTTAATAAAGCTACTTTAGGCATTCGTGTTTCCTCCTTCCTCAAAAAAATAATTAGTTAGCTTTGATAGCTGTTTTTACGCGAAGCAACGCTTTGCGTGAACCAGGAACATTACCTTTGATTAGAAGCAAGTTACGTTCCGTATCAACCTTGACGATTTCAAGGTTTTGGATTGTAATTGTCGTTCCACCCATTTGACCAGGTAATTTCTTCTGTTTGAAAACGCGGTTAGGAGCAACAGGCCCCATTGAACCAGGACGACGATGGTAACGCGATCCGTGGGACATTGGTCCGCGGGATTGTCCGTGGCGTTTAATAACACCTTGGAAACCTTTACCTTTTGTTGTTCCTGTGACATCTACTACATCGCCTTCTGCGAATACATCTACTTTGACTTCTTGACCA
>JBFIXY010000011.1:0-16063 GCA_041605655.1 Planococcus sp. (in: firmicutes)
ATCACTTTCCGGAACACTTCGGGATCGAAATCTTCCGGTTTTACCGCGGTCACAGTTGGAGAAGCATCCGCGTCCGTAGTTAGTAAGGGCACGCCAAGCGCTTTAAATGCCGCGCGCGTCATATTCATCATCAAGTCATGACGAGCATAAACGTTTTCAAGCCCTTCTTCTTCCAATAGTTCAAGCACCTGCTGTAATCCGAATAAGATGGACAATGCCGGTGTAAAAGGTGTCGTATCTTTAAGGATGTTGTCCCGGTGCTTAGCCATGTCGAGATAAAAGCGCGGCTGGGGGTTGGCATTGATCTTTTCCCAAGCCCGTTCGCTCGCAGCGATAAACGCCAATCCAGCTGGCAGCATAAACGCTTTCTGAGAACCGGTGACGACGACATCAACGCCCCATTCATCCATTTCAGTCGCTGTTCCTGCTACACACGATACTCCATCCACAATGACCAACGCTTCCGATACTTCGTTGATGGCTGCCGTCAATTCTTTGATCGGATTCAATACGCCGGTTGAAGTTTCACAGAATGTCGAAAACACGGCGGTCACGTTCGGTTTATCTTTCAAGAACTCTACAACGTCTTGAGGATTGACCGCTTTGCCCCAATCCACACCGAGTACATGTGTTTTCAAACCATAAGATTTGCAGATTTTCACGAACCGATCACCGAATGCACCTGTCACAATGACAGCAACTTCTTCATTAGGTGCGACCGTGTTGACTACGGCCATTTCTAGTCCGGCTGTGCCGCTTCCTGTGACGATCATGACTTCCTGCTCTGTACCAAAAACCTTTTTCAGTTTTGGACGAATGGCTGCGAGCATGTCGGATGTGCTTTGGCCCCTATGGCCGATCATCGGCTGGCTCATCGCTCGGTTCACACTCGGCGGAATGGGTGAAGGTCCTGGAATTCTTAAAATTTGTTGATCTGTCAGCATAATGGTCAATCCCCTTTCTTTTTCAAACGGCATACGAAATTCAGCATCCGGAGCTGGACTAAAAAAAGACTCTCCACCCCCTACATCAAAAATGTAAGGGGCGAAGAGCCTTCAATTCGCGGTACCACCCTAATTCGCCGCTCCTTACTGGAACAGCCTCATTGGTTCACATGCGTAACGGACACGAGCCGGAAAAGCCTACTGAATTCAGCTTATCTATTCTGGAGTGCTGCCTACTGCCGGAACCGCTGATTTGCACCATCCATCAGCTCTCTGAAGATTCCACTGCCGTCTGCCTATCTCCGTCATCATAGTTGTTCGAATGTTTAATTGACTTCATCATAACAAATCACTTTAAGTTGTCAATATATAATAAATTTTCAGTCTCCATTGGAACCGTTTTCATTTTTAGCAATCCTTTACGGCTTAAGGGCTGCGTGTGAAAATAAAATTTTTCCCTTTTTAGACACGCTGGGATTTTGTTCCGCACTTAGGGTCTTTATCTGACTTTGTTGCAGAAGAGGATTTAAATATTGGCCCTTTCTTACTCGATACCGACTGCCGCTTTAGAAAGCAGCATTTCGAGAAATTTAGACTATTTAATAAGATCGTGGCATTCCCAATACATTCTGTCCGAGAAACGCTAATACCATATTATTGCTTACTGGCGCCACTTGGTACATCCGCGTTTCTCGAAATTTCCGTTCTACATCATATTGGTCGACAAAACCATAGCCGCCGAACGTATCGACACAGACGTTCGCTGCTTGCCAGCTTGCTTCGCTCGCCAAGTATTTTGCTAAATTTGCCTGCTCTCCGTATTTTTCGCCTTCATCGTATTTGCGCGCCGCTTCGTAGCGCATCAGATCAGCTGCTTTAATAGCGGCATAGGCTTTGGCAATTGGGAACTGAATGCCTTGATTTGCTCCGATTTTCCGATTGAATACAATACGGCTATTGGCGTATTCAGTAGCCTTATCTATGAAGAAATACCCGTCGCCGATCGCTTCAGCTGCTAACAACGTACGTTCTGCATTCATCCCGTCGAGGACATAGCGAAAACCTTTGCTTTCTTCGCCGATTAAAGAATCTGATGGAATTTTCATATTCTTGTACCACACTTGGTTTGTAGCGTAATTGAACATTGCACGGACCGGTTCAGTGACCAAGGTTTCTGGTTGCTGTTCACGAATTTTCCGCAAATCCACTAGAAACAAGCTCAAGCCTTCGGTTTTCTTATTGACTACTTCTTCCGCTGAAGTGGTCCGCGCAAGCAGCATCAGCAAATCAGACTGTAGGATGCGGCTTGTCCAGTTTTTATGACCATTGACGATATAGCCGCCATCTGTTTTTTTAGCAAAGGTCTCAATGGCTGTTGTGTTCGAGCCCGCTGCCTCTTCCGTAACAGAGAATGCTTGAAAGCGGATACTGCCGTCCGCGATGCCTGGCAGGTACTTCTTTTTTTGCTCTTCGCTGCCGAGCTTCAGCAATGCACCCATCGTATACATTTGCGCGTGACACCCAGCCGCATGGCCGCCCGAACGGTTAATTTCCTCCAATATAATCGTCGCTTCGGTCATGCCATAGCCTTTGCCGCCGTATTGTTCCGGGATCAGCACCGATAAATAACCGCTTTTCGTCAGCTCATCGACAAATTCATATGGATATTCCCGCTCTAAATCGAGTTTCCTCCAATATTCGTTGGGAAAGGTTGAACAGAGCTTCCGAACTTCTTCACGCAAATGTTCCCGTTCCTGAATAGTTAAACCCGCCATTACTTCTCCATCCTTTCATGATTTAAGTTTCTAGATCCGCTTCCGTATAAGAGCGCATTGTTTCATAGTCAAAACCGAACTCTTCCAATATAGCCGCAGTATGTTCCCCTAATGCCGGCACCGGGTTCATGACCGTTTCAAATTCATTTGATGTCACCGGCGGCAACAAAGCTTTCAGCATACCTACTGGTGAGTCCACCTCACTCCAGCGATTGCGTGCTTTTAATTGCGGATGGTCCACTAGTTCTGTGACGGTATTTAAACGGGCATTTGCAATCTTTGCTCTTTCCAACGATTCGATAATGGCATTCGAGTCCGTATTCTTAAAAGCCATTTCAATAATCGCCTTTAACGAATCTTTGTTTGCGACTCGTTTGGAGTTGTTATTAAAACGCTCATCCACTGCGGTACTGGCATTGTCCAATACATCTTCGCAGAACCGAACCCATTCACGTTCATTCTGGATGCCAAGAAACACCATTTTCTGGTCTCCTGCCTTGAACGGTCCGTATGGGTAAATGGTGGCGTGACTAGCACCTGTCCGTTTCGGTTCCGATTCACCGTATGCAGAATAATAAAGGGGGTAGCCCATCCATTCTGCTAGCGCTTCAAGCATAGATACTTCGATTATGGCCCCTCTGCCGGTTTTGTAACGGGAAATAATCGCCGTCAGCACTCCTGTATACGTATACATGCCTGCAGCAATATCCGCGATGGAAATCCCAGATTTTGAAGGCGTCTCTTCCGTACCTGTGACCGACACCAGTCCCGCTTCGCACTGAATTAGCAAATCATAGGCTTTTTTATTGGTATACGGACCAAATGAACCATAGCCTGAAATCGAGCAAATGATGAGTTTCGGATATTTCTCTTGCAGTTCTTGTGCGCTGAAGCCCAGCCGGTCTACCGCTCCTGGAGCGAGATTCTGGATAAAGACATCGGCTTCTGATAGCAGCTTTTCCAAAACTTTCTTTGCTTCATCATGTTTTAGATCCAGTGTAATCGATTCTTTCGAACGGTTTGTCCAGACAAAATGGCTCGAAAGCCCTTTTACTGTCTTGTCATAACCGCGGGCGAAATCCCCCGATCCTGGCCGCTCCACTTTAATGACACGCGCCCCCAAGTCGGCTAATTGACGTGTCGCAAACGGTGCAGCAACTGCTTGCTCGAGTGATACGACTGTAATTCCCTGTAAAGGCAACATACCTTTCCCCTCCTTTTGAATTTCGGTATTATTTTCACACTATATCAGACCAATCCATTGCCACCATGTGGCGGCAACAAAAATAGTTGCAGCAATGGATATAGCTGTTGCATATAAGCCGGGCTTCAAAAAATCTTTCTGTTTGATCATGCCAGTACTGTGCGCCAATAGATTGGGCATCGACTCGACAATTAGCACAAATCCGAAGAGGCAAGTGAGCCCTGTTGTAAAACCGATTACCAGCGGATTTATACCCGCGTTTTGCGCTACGCTGACCAGGATTGGCACCAGAACAACGACAGCGGTCGCGACATTGGAAATCAGTTTATGAAATAGCTGGGACAATAAAATGACAACCACCACCGCCATTAGCGGATTCTGCAGCAGCCCTGTGAACCAGCTGACGCCCAAATAAGCACTGATGGTTCCGGCTGCACCAGAATCAGCAAATGTATATCCCATTGACAACGTTACGCTAATCAATAGGACTGTATTGTAGTTGATCCTTACAACTTTTTCCCAGTCAGCTACACCAATTTTTGGTAGGGTCATTAAAACAACCCCGATTAACGCTGGGATGCTCGGGTGCATGCCGTGAAGCGGTTCACTCAGCCATAATATGACGATGAACAAAAGAATTAGCATGCTGCGGACTTCACTCGGCGTAACTCGCCCCAACTCAGTTAACTTAACGCCCATGTCTTGTCGTATTGATGGAAAAAAACGCTGTTCTCGAGGCAACGGAAATGTTTTTAATAGCATAAACCAGATTGTCGGTATGAGAATTAGCCAAAGCGGGAAGGTATAATAAAACCATTGAAAGTACGTGATCTTGATTCCTGCGAAGCGGTCTAGTAACTCGACAGTAAGAATATTGCCAATGGCAGCAGTCATGACTGACGTACCACTAATGATTCCGCCGAACGCTACACCAAGCATAATCATCTTTCGCAAATTGCTACCTGCCCCAGCCTGTGTCGTTTCAATAATCATTGAAGAAACGGGTAAAATCAGTGCAGCTCTGACCGCCGTTGAGGGGATGAAGAATGCTTGGATTTGCTGAATAATAATGATGCTTCCCAAAAGTCCTTCCGGGCTGCTGCCCCACCTTTTTAAAATCCAGTAAGTCATTCTTCTGATCAATGCGGTTTCGTTAACTGCCGTGGCAAGCATCATGCCAGCTACAATTAAATAAGTGGCAGGCGAAGCAAAGCCACTGAAAATAATCGCCGATTCGGCAACGTTGAATAAGAGCATGGCTAGTAGGATGATTAAAGCAGTCAAGCCAATCGGCATTGGTTCGAATGCCCATAAAATGATGCCTGAAACGATAATAGCCGTCATGATTTTAGCCTCGTATGAGAACGCATCAGGAAGACCAAGTAACAACAACCAAAAAACAACGACTGAAAATGCGAAAGATGCAAGTACCTTATAGTTGGCCATGGTAAACTTTTTCATGGCATTTCACGCCTTTCTTTATCGCTACTCAGTCGACATAGCAGAGCCAGCCGCCAAAATGATTGTCTTTGAAAAACTTCATAATTATGTAAAATCCGGCTTCCGCCAACAATTCCTTCAGTTTCTCTTCGGGAAACGAGGCTTCCACTAATGTGCTATTTGCTAAATTCTCGACTTTACCTACGGAAGTCATATCAAGCCAATAGTTTTTCCATAGAGCGAATTGTTCTTGAAATTCGTCATCATGCGGATTGCCGTATTTACTAGCCAGTACTAACGGTGCACCGGCTTCCAGCTGCACCCTCATTTTTTTCAGCAGTGCAAGCTTCTCTTCGACTTTAGCGATGAAATGAAGGACAAACAAACATGTCGCTGCATCAAATATCGCCTCTTCCGGTATATCTTCTAATGTCACGTGTAACAAATCGGTCCATTTTTCCATGCAGTTCTGCTTCACCTTCATCTGAGCCAAATCAAGCATAGACTTAGATGGATCTACTGCAATAAATAAACAATCAGGATTTGGCTGTCCAAACGTTTTCAGTTCATTGCCACAGCAACATCATTAATCAATTTTGACCGAAGAAATGTATGAGAAAGTCGCAAAAGCTGATCATACGTCGGCAACGTACGTCTAGCCCCTTTGTAACATTCTTGTGCTATATCAGAATCGAACCGCATTTTATCTGACATCTCTTCCCCTCGACATCTACCTCTTTTTACTTTCCGATTCCTGAGAGCAATTCATACAAATCGGCCTTCGCTTCAAACCCGATTCCCGGTATGTCCGGCATACGTACATAGCCATTTTCAACTTCATAATTATCAGCAAACCCGCCAAATGGTTCGAACACTCCCGGATAGGATTCGTTTCCATGAAGCGCCAGCCCAGCGGCAATATTTAACGACATTTGATGTCCACCGTGCGGAATGCATCGCCGCGACGACCAGCCATGTTCTTTTATCATGTCGAGGATTCTCAAATATTCGACCAAGCCGTAGCTCAGTGCGCAATCGAATTGAAGGAAGTCCCGTTCCGGATTCATACCGCCGTAGCGGATCAAGTTCGTTGCATCCTGCAGCGAGAACAAGTTTTCTCCAGTCGCCATTGCATTTGGATACGTTTTCGACAACTCTGCTTGCAAGTGATAGTCGAGCGGATCGCCAGCTTCTTCATACCATAGCAAATCGTAATCTTTGATTTTTTGCCCAAATTCAATGGCGTACTCAAGGTCGAAGCGGCCATTGGCATCAACCATTAAGCCGCTGCCTTTCGGCAAAATTTTTAACACTGCCTCGATACGATTTAGATCCTCTTTCAGCGTAGCACCGCCTACTTTCATCTTGACATCACGGTAGCCTATGCCTAGATAGCCTTTCATCTCGTCCTGGAGTTCTGATAACCCTTTATCCGGGAAATAATAGCCGCCGGCTGCGTAGATATAGACCTTTTCATCCACTTGGCCGTTCTGATAACGCTCTGCAAGCAATCGATATAAAGGTTTTTCTTCAATTTTCGCCACCGCGTCCCAGACAGCCATATCCAATACGCCGACCGCAACCGAACGTTCCCCGTGTCCACCTGGTTTTTCATTGGCCATCATGATGCTATGTATTTTATGCGGATCAAAATTTGTGCCGTCATCGGTCACGATATCTTTTGGGTTTGCTTCAAGAAGACGCGGGATAAATCGTTCATTTAACAAACAAGTTGGCGCATAGCGGCCGTTGGAATTGAAGCCATAGCCGATTACCGGTTTACCGTCTTTTATGACATCGGTCGTGATAGCTAAAGCAGAAGCCGTCATTTTACTGAAGTCGATATAAGCGTTGCGGATCGGACTGCTGATTGGAACCGTTTGGACGTCAATGCTTGTTATTTTCATTTCTCTGCACCTCGCTTGATTTTTCCTACATTTCAGGATATTTACTAGACTAATTAACCGGCACTCAACACTTTTCAAAACATTACTTTCTCAGTAAAGACCTCTAAGCAATGGATGATTCAGGAATGTCGGATATAAAATAGGTAAAATTCAATACAGAATGCCATTGACAGAAAATCTTGCGTGCTCATCTCTATGCTTCATTGATAAGCGCCAACAAATCTCCTCTCGATGTTAGTGAGATCTTTTCCCTAATGCCTCTATGACAGCATCAGTTACTTCTACCGTATTCGAATGACCTCCGATATCCCCTGTTTTTATATCTTGTTGAAGTGTGTCCTCAATTGCCTGCAGAACTAGCGCTCCCATCTCAGGTTCCCCTAGATGGTCAAGCATCATTTTCGCTGTCCAAATTTGCCCGATTGGATTCGCGATGCCTTTTCCATAAATATCCGGGGCTGAACCATGTACAGGTTCAAACATGGATGGGAATTTTCCGTTTAAATTGATATTGCCTGCTGGAGCAATGCCGATACTACCCATGATGGCCGCGCCGATATCGCTGAGAATATCTCCAAATAAATTGCTTGCCACTACCACATCAAGCGTTTGAGGCTTGGTAATGAAAAATGCGGAAAGGGCATCAATGTGTTCGCTATTTGTTTTGATGTCGGGATAGTTCGCAGATAATTCTTTGAATACTTCATCCCAAAATGGCATTGAATGAGCAATGCCATTTGATTTAGTCGCACTGGTCAAACGGCCATTTCTTTTTTCTGCAATCTCAAAACCGTATTGCATGACACGAGAAACTCCTTTCTTAGTGAAGACGGCATTTTGGACGACCACTTCATCATCGCCGCTATGGACCCTGCCCCCAATGCTGCTGTATTCCCCTTCACTATTTTCCCGAACAATCATAATATCGAAATTTTCTGGGCGGCTTAGCGGTGAAACCATACCTCCAAGCATTTTCGCTGGACGTACATTGATCACCTGTTGAAATTCCCTGCGAATCTTCAACAAAAGCCCAGAAAGCGAGATATGATCCGGCACAAGCGCTGGATCTCCGACAGCACCCAAAAAAATCGCGTCACTGTGGCTAATCTGTTCTAGACCATCTTCCGGCATCATTTCACCATGCTCAATGTAATATTCGCAGCCCCACGGATAATGGCTGTAATTGAACGTTAGACTTCCATGAATTTCTGCCACAACATCTAGTACACGCAACGCTGCAGGCACAACTTCTTTTCCGATTCCGTCTCCTGGAATTACGGCAATATCCAATCTTTTCATGAACTCGTCCCCTTTTCTTCATTCGTTAGGCATGCTGATAAATCGGTCATTTTTCACTCATCATGCGGATCAAATTGTCTTTTGTACGCAGGATATGCCGAACAGTCACTTCCCGAAGTTTTTCATCGTCTTGATCCTTGATGGCTTGAAGCATAAGGCCGTGCTCTTTATGGGACTCCGACAAATGGTTCGCCAGAAGGCTTGGAGTATATGGTGGTATACCTTTCCACAGCGTCTCGATAAAACTTTGAATTCGCCTCCATGGAGACCCTTCACGGATGGTGCGGTGAAAATCAGCATTTAAGCTCATGAATTCTTCCATATCGTATTCATTCGCTTTTAACATCAGCATTTTATCGTTAATGTTTTCCAACTCAGCAATCTCCTCTTCGCCCAGAAAAGGCAACGCTTTGACCACTGCCTCGCCCTCAAGCAAAGCACGGAGTTGATAGATTTCTTCAATATCCTCGATTGATACCGGGGTCACAATTGCGCCTCTCCTCGGTTCGATTCTGACCAAGCCTTCCACTTCCAATTGGCGCAATGCTTCGCGTAGCGGCATCCGGCTAACGCCAAGCTTTTTTGCCCACTCTTCTTGCATCAAACGTTCACCCATCTTGAACTCACCTTTCAAGATCAATTCACGCAGTTTTGTAGTGACTTTGAATTGCAGTGTCGCCCTATCTTGTTCAGTTAATTTGAATTTCTCCATATGACACCCCTTAACACTTTTTCTTTAATCATCTCTAACATCGCATGGTTTAAAGCCCAATATTACTTGATTTGTCGGATCGGGCATTAAGGATTCACTTATCCTTTTATCTCTACATTGAACATTTCCTCGATACTTTTAATTACAGCGGTATGATCTTCACTTCCACGCCCTTCTGCCCAAGCATTTTTCCATACCTGGAACGAAGCACTCGAAATGAACATTGGCACACTTTCCTGCTCCGCCATACTCATGGCAATCTTTAAATCTTTGACCATCAGATCGAGTGTGAAGCCCACTTCAAAATTCCTCGTCAATACTTGATTAGGGAATTTGAAATCACTGGAAAAACTTCTGCCTGTGCTGGTATTGATGACATCAAGCATTTTGCTTGGATCAAGTCCCAACTTTACGCCAAGCGCCATTGCCTCACCTGTCGCAGCAAGCGTCGTCGCAGAAATCATATTATTCAGGGCCTTAATGGTATGACCTGCTCCAACATTACCAACATGGTTAATATTTTCTCCAAGCATCTCCAATAACGGGAGCACTTCCGCATAGTCTATTTCCTCTCCACCGACCATAATCGATAGCGTGCCATTCTCCGCCTTTTTAACGCCTCCTGAAACAGGGGCATCAATCATACGGAAGCCTTTTTCCTTCATCACTGCACTTAATTCTTTTGTGACGGCAGGAATCGAAGTGGTCATTTCGATCAACAAACTTTCTGCCCTCATTCCTTCAATCAAACCATTATCTCCCTGCAAGCTTTCTTGGACGATGTAGACATTCGGTAGAACGGTAATAATGTATTGAAATTTCCGCGCTAGATCGGCGGGACTCTCTGCCTTTTCAGCCCCTAGTTCCACCAATTTTTCAACGGCCTCTTGGTTCAGATCGTAAATGCCGACTTCGACACCCTGTTCCAGCAAACGTCTTGCCATACGTCCTCCCATATTGCCAAGTCCGATGATTCCTACTTTCGCCATACTTTCTCCACCTTTACAGTTCTCTGTATTTTTCGATGCCTTCCTGATAAATGTCTCCACCATGAGCATCGTTAATGACAAACACGGGAAAGTCTTCTATTGTAAGCTTGCGAATCGCTTCGGTCCCTAAATCTTCGTATGCGATCACTTCAACTGATTTAATGGAACGGGAAATCAGGGCGGCCGCTCCGCCAACGGCTCCAAAATATACTGCTTTATGTTTAACGATCGCCTCTTTTACTTCGTCGCTGCGGTAGCCTTTGCCAATCATCCCCTTCAGTCCCTCTTCAAGCAATTTCGGTGTGTACAAATCCATCCGCCCACTGGTGGTGGGGCCAGCTGAACCAATCACTTCACCTGGTTTGGCCGGTGTTGGGCCGGTATAATAAATCACCTGGCCATTGACATCAATCGGGAAAGGGATTCCCTGCCGCTCTCCTTCAGTCATTCTTTTATGGGCAGCGTCACGCGCCGTGTAAACAACTCCTGACAGCAGGACCCGATCGCCTGCTTTCAGCGATTCGATATCTTTTTCTGATAATGGCAGTTTGATTTTTTTCTGGCTCATTCAACTTCCTCCTTAAAACACAGCTGTCTGATGGCGGCTGGCGTGGCAGTTTAGGTTGACCGCTACCGGCAATGCAGCGATATGGCAAGATTCCGCCTCCACTTTCACATCCAGAGCCGTCGTGCTGCCGCCCATGCCTTGAGGCCCGATGCCAAGGCGATTGATAGAAAAAATTAACTCCTCTTCAAGCGATGCAACGTCAGGGTCCGCGTGGCGCGTGCCGATTGGTCGAAATAGTGATTTCTTCGCCAAATAAGCGCAACGTTCAAAATTCCCCCCGATTCCGATTCCCACGATTAACGGTGGACAGGCATTTGGACCCGCCACTTTGACAACTGACAAAACATACTCCTTAAGCCCCTCAATACCATCGGAAGGCTTGAGCATTTTCAATGCGCTCATATTTTCAGCTCCTCCGCCTTTAGCTGTCATGTGAAGATGCATTTCATCACCTTCAACTAATTCAACATGGACGATGGCCGGTGTGTTATTGCCAGTATTTTTTCGATTCAACGGATTGTAAATCATCGAGTTCCTGAGATAGCCTTCTCCATATCCTTTCGACACCCCTTCATTGATGGCATCAGTTAAAAGTCCGCCAATAATATGGCAGCCCTGTCCAAGTTCAACGATAAATACCGCTGTACCGGTATCTTGGCACATCGGCACTTGCTCCGCTTGGGCGATATCGGCATTATCGATTAATTGCGCTAGCACTTCCTTGCCTGTTTCTGAGCGTTCGGTTGAGAGCGCTTTTTTGAATGCTGAGTATACGTCATCTCCTAAATTGGTATTGGCGCGCTGGCACATGCCAGCTACTTCCTTAACGATGTCCTTGTATTGAATTTCCTTCATGCAGGCTTCTCCCTCCAAGATCATTTTCGTCCAGAAATATAAAATGTTCCGAGTGCTTTTGCAACAAGCGTTCCCTTCTCGTCTGTGACAGCACATTCTGCAGCAACCGTATTGCGCCCACGACGCAAAATGATCGGCGTAGCCAGCAAACTGACACCTTGTCCTTTTTCGATAAAGTTCACTTTCAACTCCAACGTAAAAACTTTTTCGCCTTCTGCCAGCGTTTTTAAGATTCCGAAGCCGATTGCCACGTCCGCCAAGGTGTAAATTGCACCTCCCTGCGCGACGCCATACGTGTTTTCGTTTTGCGAACCGAGTTTCATCTCCGTTATACCATCAGCATGTTGTTCGATGCCGAGAAATCTCCCGAGAAAATGCATCGGCATAACATCCGGTCGAGTTTCAGCAAATGGTGATTCGTAAAGTGATAGGACATACGCCACTTCATCTAATGCTCTTTGATCCAATTTTCCCAACTTGATTTGTAGCTCATTCACTTGTCCCTGATTCCCTTCAGCCATATGCCCGCCCTCTTCACTTACAGATTATCCATCAACGCTTCCACGTTCGTTATATTTTCCAGATTCATCACTTGCCGAGCAATCCATTCTTTCTTTTCAACCGAATAATCGGCTGCCATGCCCATGAATTTATCGTGTAATTCTTGTCCAGTCACAGCATTTTCCGGATCGCCTTTCGGATATTCAGTTGTCATCCGTATAGAGTCTCCATTGTAGAATACAACTTCCACCGCCGCTCCCCATTTTTTCGGATAGCTAGCATCAATCGCAGCGTCTTTAACGACATTCACTTTTTTCATCAACGCGCGCACTTTTTCGTCCCAAAGGGAGGACTCATTGAAATCCGCCAAACTTGCGCTGCCTTTTAATAAAGCTAATGCTGAGCAGAACTGAAGGCTGAACTTCGCCGCGTATTCAGTTTGCGGATCCGGATCATCGGTAATGTTTAACGCCACTTGATAGGATTCGACTTTCACCGATTCAATTTCTTCGAGTAATGGCTTGCGTTTCTTAAAAATATCAATGAGCATGTCAACTGCATGATGGGTATGGCGGCATGAAGCATGGATTTTAAAAGAATTTTCCATGATTTTGAATTGCTCTCCTAACCCCTCCGTAATACGTGTTTCATCATACACATCGCTCATTGCTTTGAAAAATCCGCGGTCGCCTTCAAGAATTTTTCGAGGGCCAGTAAAGCCTTTTTTCGCCAATAATGCTGCTAGTACACCATTCATCGAAGATTTTGCGGTGTGGAGCTGTTTCGACATTGCACCATCTTCTATGAATTCCCATAACCCCGCGGCTTGCGTTCCAGCGTTACCAAGAGCTGCAATCGTCTGTTCTTCATTCAATTTAAGCAATTTTGCTGCAGCGATGGCTGAGCCGAACGTTCCGCAAGTCGCAGTATTGTGCCAGTAATAATAATGTGAGGGCGATACAGCTTCACCAATTCGGAAACAGACCTCATAGCCAGCGACAATCGCTGTGATCAATTCCTCACCAGAAAGTTCTTTCCATTCTGCAATTGCCAGCGCCGCCGGAATGACGACTGTGGCAGCATGAATGATCGAACCTTTGTGGATGTCATCGAGCTCCACGACATGGCTCGCCGCAGCGTTGACCATGGCAGCGTTCAGAGCAGATGATTTTCCACCCGTAAACAGGTGCGCCTGTTCAGTGCCACCCATGTCTTCTGCAAGTTCCGCAATCATCCGGACAGGCTTTGTTCCGGAACCGGCTACCGCTGAACCGAAATAATCCAAAATACAGAGCTTCGTAAATTCAACCACTTCGATAGGCAAATCACTAAAAGCCAGTGTTGTGCTATATGCAGCAAGCCGTTTGCTCAGGCTAAGGGCCGCCCCTTCTTTTACTCCTTCCATGCAATTCATCTCCCTTGCCAGTTTGGTTTCCTTTTTTCGTTAAAAGCCGAAATTCCTTCCTGGCGGTCAGCTGAATTCGCGCATTTGTAATATTGATCCAACTCGATCACCAACGCGGTATTTAAATCGGTTTCAAGCCCGGTATCGATTGCTTTCTTCAAGGCTTTCAGCGACAGCGGCGCATTTCCGGCGATTTCCATAGCAATCGACAATGTTCCTTCCAGCAATTCTTCTTTTGGCATGAAACCATTTAAGATACCTGCCTCCCATGCTTTTTGCGCTGAAATTTTATTACCCCTGAAAAGAAATTCTTTTGCTAGGCCGACCGGAATCGCACGCGGCAATAGTTGGGTTCCCCCAACCCCCGGAATAATTCCGAGCTTCACTTCAGGAAGCCCCATTTGTGCATGTTCTGATGCATAACGAAGATCGCAGCTCAATAGCATTTCCATTCCGCCGCCAAGCGCAAATCCATTGACTGCTGCTATGACCGGATACGGGAAATTCCGCAGACAGGCATAGGCTTCCTCGAAAATATCATGTTGCTTTTTCCATTGCTCATTCGTCATGCCTTTCCGTTCTTTCAAATCTGCTCCAGCACAAAAACTTTTTTCTCCAGAAGCGGTTAAGATCAATACGCGCAGGTCCGACTTTTCTTGAACCACCTTAAGGCAATCGATTAATTCGATGCCCATCTGCGTATTCAAAGAATTCATCGCCTCTGGCCGGTTCAATTCCAGAATGTAAACATTTTCAGAAGCATAATCTTCCTTCAATACAATTGTTTGCCAATCCGCCATGATGTCCTCCTCCAAATTCCTCAACACTTAGTTATGGGGCACTGCATATTTCCTGTCTGAAGGCCCGGCTTTCGAAATATAACTTGGCGTTTTGTGCCCAATCACTTGCTCAAGCGATTTGGATGCCTCCACCAATCCATTAAGTGAAATGCCGGTGTTAATGCCCATGCTTTGAAACATATGAACCACATCTTCCGTGCATACATTCCCTGTCGCCCCTGGCGCGAATGGACAGCCGCCAAGTCCACCGAGTGATGTATCGAAACTGTGCACACCCGCTTGAAGAGCAGCTAGGATGTTAGCCAGCCCCATTCCCCTTGTATTATGGAAATGCAGATTGAATTTCTGTGCTGGGTGGACTTTTTTTAATCCCTCGAGCAGCTCGAATACTTGCCGCGGATTTGCCATGCCTGTTGTATCTGCCAATGTAATGGTTTCAATTTGCAAGTCGACAAGTTTTTGAATCAGTTTATGGATCCTACCAGCAGGCACTCCACCTTCAAAAGGACAGCCAAACGAAGTCGCAATTGATACATTCATGATAATGCCATTCGATTGGCAGAAATTGTGAATCGTATCGAGCTCTTCCAAAGACTGCTCTGTGGACTTGTTCACATTTTGTTGATTATGGGTATTGCTTGCAGAAAAAACGAAATTCACTTTTTTCACACCACTTGAACTAGCCAGTTCGGCGCCTTTCAAGTTCGGAACCAATGCAATTAACGCAGGACATGTTGGTTCTTTGGCAATTAGAGCATATAATTCACCGCTGTTGGCCATTTGCGGTACCGCTTTAGGATGGACGAATGAACCGAACTCAATTGTTTTGACCCCTGCTCTCATCAACTTTTCAAACAACCCTTTCTTGTCTTGAAGGCTGGCTATTTTCGGCTCCAGTTGAAGTCCATCCCTTAACACCACTTCGTTTATCTTTACGCTGTGTGGAAAATGCATAGGTTCCTCCTTTATGTGACATCGGCGCTCCAATATAAAATTTCACGCTATATTATGGCTACAGCCATTACTCAAAACAATAAATTGTATTTTGTATCCAAAATAATTGCAAAAAATTTTCCGGTTTCCAGCACTTGAAGCTGCTCAATTTTCGCAACCAAGTGCTATACCAGACGGAACTTTTGTTGATTGATATAGTAGATTATTCTTTGTCCATTTCATCTAAAACTTCTTTTGCAGTACGGAAGCTGTCAATTGCTGCCGGCACACCACAATAAATTGCTGTCTGCAAGAACACTTCCTGGATTTCCTCACGTGTCACCCCGTTATTGATTGCTCCCCTTACGTGCAGTTTCAGTTCATGCGGCCGGTTGAGAGCAGTAATCATGGCGAGGTTGATGATGCTCCTTGTCTTTTTCTCCAGGCCTGGCCGCCCCCATATTTCTCCCCAGCAATATTCAGTAACCAATTCCTGCATCGGCATATTGAAGTCCGTCGCATTATTGATTGACTGCTCGACATATTCAGCGCCTAAAACGCTTTTCCTGATTTCCAGCCCTTTGTCAAATTTGGTTTTGTCCATTTTCATTCTCCTATCTCACTGTTATTTTGGAAGACCTTTAATAAAGTGAAAAAGTTGGCTATAAATACAGCCAACTTTTCTCCACTCTGGCATTAATTCTGCTATTGACCCCCAGCTGTTCTTGCTG
>JBFIXY010000012.1:0-15456 GCA_041605655.1 Planococcus sp. (in: firmicutes)
ACGCGCTCGGTCCCGTAAACCATCACTTCCGTGAATAAATCCACGGCTTCTTGAATTCGTTTATCCATAATAGTTTACCCCCTCAACTAATTAATAGTTTAGGGGGTAAACTATTATGCGTCAAGCAATACTGCGCATTTTCTCATCTACATACAGCATAAAAAAAGACCGTCGAAGGTTTTCGACGGTCTGACAAAAATACAATTATGGGTTTTATTCCACGAAGTTCTTTTTGAAGTTCTATATTATACGTGTTTTGTCGCAGTTTCCCGAATATCTCTACGACGGGCATATACGTTTTTAGCAATGGTTTTCAGGACAGCATAAAACGGAATCGCTAAAATGATTCCCCACAAGCCCGCAATATTCCCTGCAGCCAAAATGACCGTTATGACCGTCAGTGGATGCACGTCAAGCGCACTTCCCATGACGTTCGGCGTGATTAAATTACTCTCGATTTGCTGCGCAACCAGCATGATGATTGCTACATAAACCGCCATAATCGGATCCTGCACCAGCGCAATGATGATTGCCGGAATAACCGCGATGTACGGCCCCAGAAACGGAATAACGTTCGTCGCCATCCCAATGATCGCAAGCAAAAGCGCATATTCCAAGCCAATGATCAGGTAGCCGATCAACAACATGATGCCGACTAGAAAGCTGACGAATAATTGACCTTGGATGTAAGCTTGCAATGTTTCGTCGATGTCCCTCAATGTCTTGCGGATCCACGTTTTGCGTTCACCTTTAAAAAATCCGGCTACAAACGGCGCGAATTTATCGTGATCGAGCAAGAGATAGATCAAGAAAAATGGTACTAATACAAGCGTAACCACCCCAGAGATGAAGCTACTAAGGAAGGTTAACAACCAAGAGCCGATATTTCCTGCCCATTCGCCAACTTTGCCTTGTAATCCATTGACCTGCTCTTCGATTGAATCCGGTAGTCGATCGCGCTGGTTAAACCAATACAACGCGTATTCCTCGACGTCTTGGGCAATACCCGGTGCATTGTCAACCAGAGAGTTGACCTGTTTGCTGACCATCGGCCCGACCATTGCGGACAATAGATAAAACACCAAGATTATTAATGACAGAATGATCAGGACTCCTGACCAGCGAGGGAATTTCTTTTTCTCCAACAAATGGAGAAGCGGGCGACCTAGATAAAACAACACCCCGCCCAATAACAATGGCACAAAAATGGTTTGTGCGATGATGAATAATGGATCAAATATTCCTTGGACTTCAATGAACAAGCGAATAATAACTAATGTAAGGATAATTCCAATTCCTACTTGAAACCAAAGTTTATTTGTCAAAAAATTTCACTCCCTTTCTTACATACAAGTATACCCAATATAGCATAAAATACAGTCTTATTTAGCCAGCGAACTTTTCGTGAAGAGGAACGTCAGTTATAATTGGCTATAGATCAACCACAATGGAGGAAATAATTAATGGAACAACTCTGGTTAACATTCAAATTTCTGCTGCTCGGTTTATTTCAAGGGCTGACAGAACCAATCCCGATTTCCTCCAGCGGGCATTTGCTCATTGCACAATACTTTTTAGACGTGGAAATCGAAGGCAGCACCTCGACATTCGCGTTGCTGGTCAACACCGCTTCTCTTATCGCTGTGCTGATTATTTACCGCAGCGACATTCGGCGACTCGTCGTTAATGGCTTTATGTATTTGACCGTGAAGAACGAGGAAAACAAAAGAGACTTTATGTTTATCGTGTACTTGATCATCGCTACTATTCCCGCGGCCGTCATCGGCGTGTTGTTTCAGGATGCCATTGATGAGGTCTTGTCATCCGTTGTCACAGTCGGAATAACGCTCGTCATCACCGGTATCGGACTTTGGCTGATCCGCAATATGCGCGGACAGCGCAAAGACGGAAACTTGTCTGTGAAAGACGCTTTGATCATCGGTGGAGCACAAGCTGTTGCGTTAATTCCTGGCATCAGCCGTAGCGGTGCGACAATCGTCGCTGCCATGGCCCGCGGCATCAATCAGGAAACGGCATTACGCTTCTCATTTCTATTGTTTATTCCCATCAGTTTAGGCGGAGCTGTTCTCAGCATTAGCGACATTCTGAACGATTCAAACCTCAGCCAAATGGCCGTGCCTTACATCATGGCGTTTTTAGGATCGCTTGTGGCTTCTTATTTTTCACTGAAATGGTTCATGAACATTATGGCCAAAGGGCAATTAAAGTACTTCGCCATCTACTGTTTCATCGTAGGTCCACTCGTCGTTCTGGCTTGGCTAGTATTGAACTGATGAATAAACTAGAAAGCACGGCCATCTGAAATGATGGCCGTGCTTTTTCTATCTATTAAAGAAGTTAGCTGTGAAATACGGCTGGTTCTTTGAGTTAAAAGCCGCACCGACGCCAAGATATCCATAATCAGGTTTCAAGATATTTTCCCGGTGACCCAATGAATTCATCAATCCTTCATGCGCATAAATGCTGCTATACTGCCCGTATGCAAGATTTTCTCCTGCCACAAAGAACTTGATACCGTCATCACCCATCCGGTCGAATGGCGATTTCCCTTCCAAATTCGTATGGCTGAAGTATTTGTTTTCAGCCATGTCTTCGCTATGTTTACGCGCAGTTTCTCTTGTCGCTTCATCCCATTTCAATATCGGCAATTCTCGTTGGATGCGCGCTGAATTCGTCAATTCAAACAAGAGAAATTCATATCCTTCTCGTAATTTTTCGTCCGGTTCCGCGTAAATTTGCGACCGTTGTTCTTCAAGTTCTTCGTCAATTACTTGGATAGCCGTTACTGTATCGCTTTCATGAATATCATAGAACACTGTGATGTAGTTCGAATCTATTTTAAAGACGTCGTATTCTTCCCGTGTGTCCAAGATATACTGGACGTTTCCTTTTTGCAGGCTTTTCAGCGGAGTTCCGAGTTCCGAGCGCACTTCAGCCTTTTTCGACTTCATCGTAATTCCCTTTGTAGAGGAAATCAGCGCTTGGTTGGTGAACATGCCATTGACCTTGCCTTCTTGGTCATATGACAGCAATACATAGTTCTGATAATTCTTATGATAGCTATGCCAATCGACGCCATACTCATTGCGCATCAATCGAAGTGGCAAGCCGACTTTCATTTGCGCTTGTTCTTTCGTCATGCCGAGCGTGACATTATGGACAGCAAAAAGCGATTGCGTTTCGTCAAGATTAGGCTTGGAAACCACTTCCGGCATTTCCGTAGAACTTTTAGCGACAAATGATTGCAGTTGACCGCCTATGTCTACCGTTATTTTTTTGGCTTGGGAGATTGCGTCTGTAATAGCAGGATCTTCAGTAACTTGGTCTATGGCGTGATCAATTGACGTCAAGAATCCTAGATCAACGTATTCACTTGCTTTGTCTTCCCAAATTGGCCGTGCCAAGAAAGCAAGAACCAATAAAATCAGCAACCAGAATAATTTTCGCAAGGATATCCCCCCTCTTTCTTTAGTTTAAATGGAAACGTGGTTTCCTCAAAGCATAAGAACTTTCATGAAGACAGAAACATCCTTTTACATAACTAGTAAAAGGATGTTCCAAGGACTGCAGATGCAATTTATCATTCTGTAATGGTTGTTTTCTTAGGTGAACTAAACAGTAATGTGAAGACCAGGCCCGCAGCGAAAGTGGCTGTGCTTAGCGCAAGTGTGCCAGGATCTGATGAGAAACCAGGGAATACAACAAACAACGATCCCAAGATCAATCCAATGATGGCGGCATATGTGACATACGTAAAATGCTCAAGCAAATACTGAATCGCTTTGCTGCTGATGATAAACCCTACAATGACCCCAGAACCGATTGCCATGACAATCGGAAGATTAAGCGTCGACAACGCATTGATAGCGGTTGAGTAAACACCGAGCAGCAATAAGATGAACGAGCCGCTGATTCCCGGCAGCAACATTGCCATACTAGCAAGCCATCCGGAAAAGAACAGCATAAAGAATACAGGAACGCTTAAGCTTGTAATCGGCTCCACATTTTCGTTTGTTTGAATGAACGCCATAGCTGCAAGTGCTGAACCAATCGCAATCAAGATGAAAAAATGACGACGCGTGAAATTCTTTTTAACTTCAGCTTGTTTCATGATGTATGGAATCACACCCAAAATTAATCCCATGAAAAAGAATTGGGTGGCTGAATGATGTTCGTGAAGCAAATATTCGATGACACGGCTGAATGCCAATAGCGTAATAACAACTCCAAGACCGAGGGGTACGAGAAAACCTAATTGTTTTTTCCATTCCCGGCTGAAGAATCCGCTAATCGCCGCCAACAACCTGTCGTAAATTCCAAGTATAAATGCGATTGTGCCTCCGCTGACACCTGGGATCAAATCACTGATACCCATAAGAATACCGCGGTATATATTTTTCCACTCCATTATTCAAATCTCCTCATTATTAAAATTTCCTTTCTTGATTATAGCGTTAGTCGTAGAGAAACTCACCCTCAAAATAGCAACTGATACTAATTTTCTCTACTTCATGTCCAAACCTTGAATTTCCTCATCATACGGGAACTTCATGATTGTTGATGCGTCCTTACTATCAGCAACTAAAAAAACGGAGGTTATCTTTTATGAAAGGCTTCCTCTCGCTTCTCGGCATTATGTTGATTGTCGGGGCATTCGGGCTTATCCTTTTATCTTTCACACACACCCCTCTTGAGGAATTGAAAAAACAAGAGAGAATGCAAGCATACATGGAAACGCGGCAAAACCACAAAGCAGATTCGGCAAACCGCCTGACCACTGCTCCTTCAGCGGTCGAACACTCGCCACCATTACAAGTCGATTATTCACATACTAATCCCCGCAGCTGCGAAAACCCAGCTTTCACAGAAAAAAGGGCTGACTCTAATTGATAGAGTCAGCTTCTTTATATTACTAAACGAATTACATTGCCCGATGGATCGACCGTTTCACTATACTCTTCCCGTTCATCAATTTCAGCGCCAAGCGCGCGAAGCCGTTCGACGATGCGTTGCCGTTTTTCTTCATCCGCAAGTATCAACGTGAAATAATCCAGCCCTGCTCTTTTTTTCGGCAGAGCTGGAATATTCGTGCCATTCCAGACATTCACTGCAATGTGATGGTGGTAATTGCCGTCACCCAGGAAGTGCGCTTGGTCACCCATCGATGCCGTAACTTCGAATTCCAAACCGTTCGCATAAAAATCTTTCGCTTTTGCCAAATCGGACACATGAAGATGAATATGCCCTATAACCGTGCTTTCGGGCATTCCTTGCCAACTTGCTTCCGTGCTTTGTGCCGCATGAACAAGCCCTGTTGCGTCAATCGGGTCCACTGCCATCACCACTTCACTGCCGCTCCAACTCCAATCTTCAGGTTCACGGTCACGGTAAATTTCAATACCGTTGCCTTCCGGATCACTTAAATACAACGCTTCGCTCACCAAATGATCCGCGGAACCCAAATGAACACCTTTATCGTGGAGATGGATCAACATCCTCCCCAAATCTTCCCGGCTCGGCAATAAGATTGCAAAATGATACAGTCCTGCGTAGCGCTGGTCTTTCACTTGCAAGCCTTCCACTTTATCCAGCTTCAATAATTTTTTCGCACCTGCCCCAAGCACCGCTGAATCCGCAGATTTTTCAATCACTCGGAGTCCGATCACATCCCGATAAAATTCAACCATACTCTCCAGATTAAGAACTTTCAATCCAACTTCACCTACATAAGTCATAGGCTTCTCATGAAAATGCATATGGACACCCCTTTCCAAGTTACTTTATGTAACAAATTATATTTAAGGAACTAAAATACGTCAAGTAACAACATTCCTTTAACGAACAAAGTAATTGTGTTATTATAAGGAAAAAAAGAGGTGACAATAATGGATACAACCAGCATTTGTCCACGTTTCGAAACGGCAATTTCACTTCTCGGCCAACGCTGGACTGGCTTGATTGTTTATCAGCTATTAAATGGTCCACAGAGATTCAGCCACTTGATCGATGTGATTGGCATAAGCGGACGTCTTTTATCAGAGCGTCTGAAAAGTCTTGAAGCAGCAGGTATCGTTACCAGAACTGTTTATCCTGAAACGCCTGTACGAATTGAATACGAACTTACTCAAAAAGGCATCTCATTAAAGCCCGTTATGGACGCCATCCAGGAATGGTCGCATCAATGGGTGGAACCCGTTGAAACAAAATAAAACAGCTTATCCACTAAACGGATAGGCTGTTTTTTGGTGTATAGTCAATATGCTGATTTTCTCAAATTGAATTTCCATCTATCGGAACTTCAGATTAAAGCGCCTGTTGCTCCATAATATGCCGGAGGCCTGCATGTGCTGTACCAAATATCGGCGTGCCGCTTTCCAACGCAACTATCGACATTGCGAGTTTCGGACTGATGCCAACTAATATGCATTGCGTCCCAATCAGTTTCAAACTGTCGGTCATCATTTGGATTTGGTAGCGGATTTGCGTTTCGAACTCAGTAATGCCGCTTAAATCGAGTAAAACGTATTCAATATTCTTATTTGAGCATTCCATCAACACAGTTGCCAGCAATTCGTCGGAACGGTGCCGGTCAAATTCACCGATGAGTGGCAATGCAATCGTTTTTTCCCAAATATTCAATATAGGCGTCGACAAATCTTTAATTAGCTGCTTGCTTCGCTTTAGCTCTTCAGCTTGCGTAGTCACATCCATCAACATGACAATATAACCCGCAACTTCGTCATTCGCTTTAATCGGTGTAATGACAATGTCCGTAACAAAAGCATTTCGAATGCTGATACGTGCACGGTGCCCCTCAGTCATACTGTCCATCATTTTCCGTTGACGGTCAGGCTTCATGTGGAAATCGTCCATATTCATACCAATTAAATCTTGGCAATCCTCGATTCCATATAAAGGAACGACAGCTGACAGCAATTCATGCGCCGCCGAATTCATCCAACGGACCGTGTATTCAGTATCTGCAATCATGATTGTTTCTCCAATATGATCTAATGCATTTAGCAAAGATATATTCTTGGGTATTGCGCCAATAGCGGCCATCTACTCACCTTACCTGTCTCTTATTTCCATCTATCTTCAGTATCCCATACCTCCCGGCTCTTGCGCTAGTTTAGACGGCGTTGTTATCCTGTTCGCACAGTATTCTTTTTTGTTTTGGCAAATGAATAATTGCCCTCATAATGTTCAATCGATTGATTGCCGAGCCAATAGGTGGATGGAAATAATTTATCCAGAAAGTAGCGATCATGCGACACAGCAATAATGGTCCCCGAAAATCCGCTAAGTGCTTCTTCCATCACTTCTTTCGCTTCTAAGTCCAAATGATTCGTCGGCTCGTCCAATATCAGCAAATTGTGATTTAGGTGCATGAGCTGCGCAAGCCGCAAACGCATCCGCTCTCCGCCACTCAATTGGCGAACCGGTTGGAACACCATATTGCCGAAAAACAAAAATTTTGCGAGCAAGGGACGTGCATCGTATTCGGACACCGCTACCGCGTCACGGAATTCTTCAATAACGGTACGGTTATTGTCCATTTCAAGCGTGTGCTGTGATAAATAGCCGATTGATAATCCGCTGCCTAGCCGGATATCTCCGCAATCAGCCTCCTCAGTTCCCAATATCATATTCAGCAACGTCGATTTACCGGCACCATTTGAGCCGACAACCGCAACACGTTCACCAAAACGGACATGCATGTCCACTTCCTGGAACAAGAGCCTCTCGCCAAACTCTTTCCAAATGCCCTCTAACCTTACAACGTCTTTTCCGCTCCGCTCAGCCATTCGGAAATCTAAGGCCATTTGCTTTTTCGACAACGTAGGTCGGTCCAGCATTTCAATGCGCGCCAATGCCTTTTCAATACTTTTTGCCTGTCGATGCATGCCAGCATTTGGCGGATTGGCCCGGTTTGCCCATTCCTTCAAACGTTTGATGGTTTCTTTCATTTTATTGATTTTTTTCTGTTGATCTTGGTATTGCTGAAACTCAATCAACAAGCGGGCCTCTCGTTCTTTCACGTATGCTGAATAATTGCCTTTGTAGTGGATCAACTCTCCTTGATCCAGCTCCCATATGCACGTTACTGCCTCATCCAAGAAATACCGGTCATGTGAAACCATGACAATCGTCCCTTTATAGTGTGCAATAAACGACCCCAGCCATTCAATTGCTTCCAAATCCAAGTGATTGGTCGGTTCGTCGAGCAGCAATAGATCCGGCTCCTGCAATAGTAATTTAGCCAAACCCACTTTGGTCCGTTCTCCTCCGCTCAAATGCCCCCATAATTCACTTTTCAATTGCTTGATTTTTAGTCCATTTAATACTTGGTCAATTCGTACATCGATGTCATAGCCGCCTTGCAGCATAAACTCTTCTTGTAAAGCACCGTATTTCGATAAGAGGCGTTCCATCACTTCCGCATAAGCCGTTTCCATCCCCTTTTCCATCACCGTCAATCGGCTCTTCACTTTTAACAAGTCAGCGAACGCAGTTCGAAGAAGTTCTTCAACTGTCCAATCCGCTGCTTCGTCAGGAGATTGCTTCAACAAACCGACGGTACACCCTTTCTTCCAAGTAACCGCCCCCTCTGTCGGTTGGAGCGTTCCCGCTAGAACATTAAGCAAAGTCGTTTTTCCCTCTCCATTACGTCCGACAAGACCTATTCTCTGTCCTTCAGCTACCTCTCCTTTTATATGATTGAATAATTTCTGATTTGCAAAATGACACATGATTTGCTGAAATTGGCTAATAATCATTCTTCTCTTCCTTTCGATTGAAGAGACGTGCGCAATACAAAAAAGGCATGCAGCGACGCATGCCTTTTCCTTAAATCCGATTGCAGGCAGATGTCTCTTACTGGTTATTTTCACTCCATGCAGTTAGTTGAAAAAGGACAGACTTATCCCGTGCACGGTTTTTAGTGAAAGTAACGCCATGAAGAATGTAAAGATATTCCTGACATTCTGTCATGCGTTTACCAGTTTGAATCATCATACCCACCTCCTTGTTTCATTTCTTTCATGATAAAGGAAATGGATTTCACCGTCAATGATTATTCAGATTATTTATACTCTACAGAATTCATCTTCAACTGATTGATATGCTGTCGAGTCAGAGATAAGTTTAAGGATTAACATAAGAGAAATAAGGGAATTAACAATAGTAAAAGCAGGAAAGGTGGGGTATGCCGTGTCCATGTATTCAAAACTGACTTTTGACAGCGACACTCGGAAAGTTGAAAAAGCTTTGAAGAAATACGAAGACAAAAAAACGGAAGCTCTCGTTTTACTGGCAGAAATCGATTTATTGGAAAAAATGGAAGATGTAAAAGACGCAGAAATGTGGAAGCGCCAATCGATGAAGGAAAAATTGGTCGCTGTAGAACGCTTGCGGAAAGATTTAAAAAACCAGGTAACCGATTACATCGAAAAACACGGAGACCAAGATCTTCAACGCTACACTGAGCTATTAGAAGAGCTGGAAAAAGACAAAGCACATTATTAGCGGGGAGCAATTTCCCCGCCTTTTTTATGCTCAATCCGAATTCGGAGTTTTTGCCTTTAAAATATCACCTGTCCACCCTCTTCTTTTGAAGAAGAGATAAAGAGCGCCCGTAGAAGCGATAATGATGACGAGCGATGCTAAATAGCCGAACTTCCAATAAATTTCAGGCATATACCTGAAATTCATCCCCCATATTGCTCCCCAAGCCATCGCCGGTGTAAAAAGAGTCGTTAAAACCGTTAATGTTTTGATGATTTCGTTTCCACGGTAATTGGCAACCACATTTTCCATGTCCACCATGTTCTTGATTTCGTCTTGATAGGAATTCACTAAAATAACGCAGCGTTTAATACGCTGTGACGTGCGATAAAATTCAATGCCGTTGTGCACGTCGCGGCCGAAAGTTTCCGAGATGGCCATCTCAATTTCTAAAAATCCTTGGATCAAGTGTTTCCACAATAAGATTTCATGTCGCAGATCTGAGATTTTATCCAAGGTTTTACTATTATTTTTTTCGCTGATTTCCCACAGTAAATTGCGTAAACGCTCTTCAAACTGATCGATCCTATGAAGAATAGCACTTACCATATGTCCGAGTAGCGCCATCATCATCTCAATCGTCGTACCGGAACCCTCAAGTTGCTTCATAAGATTTTCTCGGTCCATGTCCACATCCGATTCAAAGTCCAGTTGATTTGTCACCAAAATATCCCGCGACAAATAAAAATGGAACACATCCAATACTTTTTTATCTTGTTGGCTTTGCCGGTAAATGAGCGACCCCCAAATTCCTTCGCTTCCTTGCTCGGCTGTATCATTGTGCAAAATATTGACCACAATATCTTTGGAATCTTTGATCCAGGAATGCATCTTATAATGTTCTGGCAGAAATTTCAGGAAATCATCATCCTCAATCGCGCTTTCCTCTTGCCATATAACATCTTTGAATTTGTGTTGCGGCATACGCTTCCCCCTCTGCGCTCAAAATTTCTATGCTTATTGAAAAACCCCAAAAGTTATTTACCTCTAACTTTTGGGGTGCAGCACCTAGACGGCGTAATCATTCTTTCCGGGGCTGTTGATCTTTATATTTTTCATTTGAATTTTCTTTGTACTCCAAATCACGGTCAGGCATGGGATCCATTTCTTTATTGTCAGGCATATCGCGGCGGGGTTCGATTTCAGGAATCAGCTCTTCCCCTTCGTGTTCTTCTTCGCCTTTTTTCATATGCTCCCTCCTCAACTTTCAGTTAGCATTAAATTACCCCACCCGCCTATTTTTAATCCTTTTTCGGAGCAAGTAAAGATTCAATTAATGCACGATCATCGGGATAAGCCATATTCAAATCCTTCAGCTCACTAATCGGTTTCCAAGCGACGTCCAAGATCAATTCGAAAGGATCTTCAGCATTGATCGCCCCGCCTGTTACCTCCACACGGAAATAATGCACCTCAAATGAGATGGCTGAATTTTCGTACTCTCCTTTTTTGACCGTCACTTCCTCTTTCGCTTCGACAATCAAGCCCGTCTCTTCAAAAAATTCACGTTCACAGCAAGCTCGCAAGCTTTCGCCAACTTCCGCTCCTCCCGCCGGAACAGCCCATTTCTCGACATCGTCTTCAGGCATATGCTGCAAAACAAGCAACACCTCATTTTGATCATTAATGCATATTCCAGCAGCACCCTGCCAATTGGACATCTCCATCGTAATTCCCCCATCGCTTTTTCACTATTTTGAAACACTATTGTATTTACTTATAACATACTAAAAAGCGGCTTGCACAAGCAAGCCGCCTTTCTTTTCATTGCATGGTTTTCGAATAATCGCTATCCAATGTAAGGCCATGCGTTGCATCAGGGAGTCCTAGGTCTCCCGAAAACCCATTCGCACGGTAGAAAGCATCTGCATTTGCCGAATCTGTCCTGACGACAATTTCCTTGAAATGTTCGCGTGCATGATCAACGATTTTCTTCAGCAATTTCGTGCCGATGCCTTGTCTGCGCGCTTCAGGTGAGATATAGAAACGCCGAAGCCGTCCTACGCCGCTCTTATCTGAATACGGATCGCGGTTGATGCCGCCAATCGCCACCAAATGCCCATGTTGATCCCATGCGCCATATAAAATTTCGCCTTCTTTATCAAAAGTGTTTGTACCGTCTTCGTATTGATCGGCTAGACGCCGTAAAAAGCGATATCCCTCTGCTTCACTTTCTTCCACCAATTTTGAGACATCGACTGATTTTAAATCTGTGATTTCCTTCAATTCAAGTGTCATGCCGCTCCTCCTCATCGTGGTTTTGCCGTTACTCTTTCAGTGTATAGAAAAACAACGATACGCGCTACTTAAAATCAGAATTTTCTTTAATTTCATTTTTATTGTTTTGTATTTTCATTCCAATCCAAGTAAACCTGCACAATATTCGTCGTGCAGGTTACCTTCCACTCCCAACTTAAACAGCAGAAGATTCCATCAAGGCTTTCCGTCTTTCCATCCTCCGTACAATGTAAATACTCGCTTCGTACAAGATGGCCATTGGAATAAGCACCAACAGTTGGCTGATAAAATCTGGCGGTGTGATTAATGCCGAAACAATCGCGAGAACCAAATACGACCATTTCCGCACTTTTTTCATCGATACAGAACTTAGTACACCGATTGAAGACAAGAACAATGCAACGATTGGCATTTCAAACAACAACCCTAATGGGATCGTGGTCATGATCAGGAAATGGATATATTCATTCGCTGAAATCATCACAGCGAAATTCGCCGCGCCCAATCCGACTAAAAATTGGTAGCTCAGCGGATTGACGATGAAATAGCCGAATGCCACGCCGAGTACAAACAGCACAAGCATTGCCGGGGAATAAAACCCGATGAACTTCGACTCTTCTTCTTTTAATCCCGGTTTTACAAACTGCCATAAAAAATGACAAAAGAACGGCAAAGATAATCCGAGTGCAAGCGTCAAAGAGATCGACGTATAAAATTTGATAATTTCAAGTGGTCCGAGAATGACTAAATCGTGACCTTTGACCACAAAAGGAAACCATAAATTTAATGTAGCGAAAACCAAGATAAGAAATAACCCGAACACCAATAAGCTTTTGATCAATTCTTTTCGTAAATCAGTTAAATGATCAATCAGCGTCTCTATTCGCTCCTCATCCTCAGTTGCTTCTCGAGGTGCCGTTTTTAATGTCAGTTCTTCGATAGGCTCTTGAACAGCTGTCTCCAATTCTGAAGACTTTTCAAGCTGTATCTTCTTCTTTTTCGTGACCGGACTGATTAATTTGCGCTCTCCATACGGATCCATTTAACCACCTTCACCCGTTTTCGGATTTTTTCTCTTCCTTTTTCACTACCGGTTCATCCTCATCATCGTCCATCAATCCTTTAGTAGAACGTTTAAACTCCGAAAATGTCTTGCCTACAGCTCCCCCTATTTCAGGTAATTTTTTCGGACCGAACAAAATAAGGACAATAACTAGAATAATAATCAATCCAGGTACACCAATTTGAGCTAATCCACCCATGTTGTTTTCCTCCTTTTTAAACGAGAATTCCCCCGTTTTTACTATAATTGATGATTCCTTCTGCACAACGGTAGGCTAAAGCTCCGACCGTTCCTGTAGGACTATAGCCTCCATTGTGGGCAAAATTCCCGGCTCCGACAACAAATAAATTCTCTGCATCCCAGTGCTGCAAATAATTGTTCACGACGCTAGTGCGTGGATCTGCTCCCATGATTGTCCCTCCAGTATTATGTGTGGTCTGGTAAGGAACAATATCATAATCCGTTATCGGACTGCGTCCTACTACTGTTTTCGCACCCATTTCCTGCATGATTCGCGCCGCTTTTTCTGTCATATAGGAATGCAGCGCACGGTCCTGATCCGTAAAATTATAAGTCAATTGCAGCAGCGGCACGCCGTAAATATCCTTATAAGTACCATCAAGCGTTAAATAATTCTCTTTATGCGGCATCGAGGCACCCTGACCGCCCACTCCCAACGTCCGTGTGAAATTTTCAATTGAAGCTTTTTTGAATTCCGCTCCCCATGAAGGCGTATCGGGTAAAGTTGGATTGGACAGAATCGGTCGGCTGCCAGTCTGTGTAATCGACAAGCTCCCGCCATGAATAAAGTCAAGATTGCCGTGATCGAAATTGTCTCCATTAAAATCATCGATGGTCATACCGAGTGCACCCGCACCCATAAATGTATTCATTTGTTCATCAAAAAAACCGGACGCACCGGGCAGAATTTGATACGCGTAGTTTTTACCAAGTGTGCCTCTCCCCGTCTCAGGGTCATATTGTTCGCCAATTTGTGAGACCATCAGCAATTTCGCATTGTTGAGCACGTAACTCGTCAAAACGACAACTTCTGCCGGCTGAATAAATTCCTCGAGTGTAACGGTATCAAAATACCGGACACCCGTTACTTTATCGCCTTCTTTTAATACTTCCACAACATTCGCATTAAATTTGATTTCGTAATTGCCTGTTTCCCGCGCTACTGGAACTACGGTGATTTCAGGAGATGTCTTTGCACCGTATTCGCAGCCGAATCGTTCACAGAATCCGCAGTATTGGCAGGCGTTGATTTGCTGTCCATCTGGATTTTCATAAGGCTTTGATAAATTTGCCGACGGCATCATGAAGGGCGAGTAGCCGAGGCTGGTTGTCGCTGTTTCGAATTTTTGAAGAATTGCTGTCTTTTTCATCGGAGGCGTCGGATAATCGCTGGAACGTTTTCCCCAAAAAGGATTTTTATCTTCCCCTGAAATACCTGCCGTTTTTTCAAAGCGGTCAAAATAAGGTTCCAGTTCATCGTAAGTGATGCCCCAGTCCTGTAAAAGATAATCCGTTGATAATTTAGAACCGTACTTCTGATCGGTCATGGTTTTAATCTGAAAATCATAAGGCAAAAAACGCCAAGTTTGACCACTCCATTGCGTGCCAGCGCCACCTAGTCCTTCTCCTAATAAAAAAGATCCAAGTTGCCTCATCGGTAATGCCCGCTGGCTGCGGCTATTACGGAATGTGATTGTTTCTTTTGACAAATCTTGCATCAATTCATAACGAACCGCATAGCGATATTCATCGTGACCATTTGCAAAGTCCGGCGTTCCGCGCTCTTTACCGCGTTCAAGTCCGACCACCTTCAGTCCTTCCTTGGCGCATTCTGCAGCAATAATGCCTCCAGTCCACCCTACGCCAACTGTGACAACATCCACTTTATCCAAAGTCGTGACCATTGCCGTTCCCCCTTCAACTTAATGCAGCGACCCTAATGACAGAGGTTCAATCTCGACAAACTCGCCATTTTCATCATTGATATATGCTGTCCGATGCCCAAGTAATCCTTTCATTTTCCAACCTTCCATGTTTTGGTTCCCACCATAAATCGGGTCAGCATAAGCTCCTTCAAGGGTAGCCATCCGCAAGAGACGGAAAAAAAACTGAGCAGACACTTCACTCATTTGAATTTCATCTTCTTGTAGCGCCGTCAAAATTTCGTCCATCTGGTCACCTTCAATGTCCACGAAATTGGAGCCGAAACGTTTTTGGGCTTCTTGCTGCATGACTTGCAACCCTTGACGGAACATTTCATTTCGCTTCAGTCGGCTTTGGTAGCCTTGCGTCGCTTCACCTTCAAAAAACGGTCCTTGCATGTATTCCTTGGAATTTTCTCCATACGCACCGGCGAGCTGACGGTCGATAAAATACGGAACGCCCAATCCAATCGCCCCTGGGCCTAACTCGTCCTCTGGAAAAATCCTCTCCGTCGCTTGGGAAAGGATTTGAAATTCCGCATCGGTTTTGAAAAACACCAACCCCCTTGCTCCGCCCGCAGCATCTCCACCATTTGTAGCTGGCGTTCCTGGAGCAGCCGTGTC
>JBFIXY010000013.1:0-15201 GCA_041605655.1 Planococcus sp. (in: firmicutes)
ATTTCGACAATTCCTTCATAGATTTCAGGAACTTCGTTTTCAAACAATCGGCGCAATAGGCCCGGATGTGTCCGTGATACAAAAACTTGCGGTCCACGGGTAGTCCGCTCAACTTTCGTGATGTACACTTTGATGCGGTCATGCGGCTGATAAGATTCGTTTGGCATCTGCTCTGTTTGCGGCAGCACTGCTTCTACTTTGCCTAAGCCAACATATAAATTGCGTGCATCCATACGTTCTACAATACCGTTAACGATATCGTCAGCACGATCAACGAATTCTTCGAAGATCAAACCGCGTTCCGCTTCACGCACACGCTGTGTAACAACTTGTTTTGCCGTTTGAGCGGCAATGCGCCCGAAATTGCGCGGCGTTACTTCTTGTTCCACAATGTCGCCAAGCTCGTAAGCTGGGTTAACCGCTTTTGCGTCTTCAAGTGAAATGTGCAAGAACTCGTCTTCCACTTCTTCCACAACGTCTTTGCGTGAATATACCAGCATTGTGCCCGTATCCAAATTCAAGTCTACGCGCACGTTTTGTGCTTGATTAAAATTGCGTTTGTATGCAGTCACTAAAGCCGCTTCAATTGCTTCAATTAATACATCACGAGAAATACCTTTTTGTTTTTCCAATACATCTAATGCATCTAATAACTCGTTACCCATTATTTTATCACTCCCACGTTCTTCAATCAGGTTTTACAGAAAAATCGATTGCTAAACGGATGACTGCAATTTTCTTCCGGTCGATAGCAACGGTCTTTCTGCGTGTTTTGATTTTGATTTCAATTTCTACTTCGTCTTCGGTATACGACTTCAAATAGCCCTCAAATTCTTTTGCGCCATCAATTGGCTCATAAGTCTTGATATAGATGAGCTTACCGATGGATTTCTCAAAGTCCTTCTCTTTTTTCAATGGACGCTCAGCGCCTGGTGAAGAAACTTCAAGGAAATAGTTCTGTTCGATTGGGTCCAGCTTATCCAAAATTTCGCTAAGCTTTTCACTGACGATTGCACATTGTTCAATGTCAATTGGTGCAGTTGGATTGTCCACATATACACGGAGGAACCAGTTGCGGCCCTCTTTCAAAAATTCCACATCGACGAGTTCAAGGTTCAACTCTTCGGTAATGGGCATTGCGATTTCTTCGATTTGTTCAGTTATTTTACTCATACATGCCTCCCGACAATTTTATGCCATAACAACAGAAAAGAGCGGGAGAACCCACTCTTTCGTGACAGAGCTATCAATAAATGTTACTACAATAATACCATAAAGCCTGGTGCTGTGCAACTGGCTAGAACAGCGACAGCTGATTGGCATCCGGCATTCCTTCGAGGCAACCGTGATCGTCCATGTATTCGATGATCGTCTTCGACACACGGCCGCGCTGCTGAAGATCTTCCTTCGATAGGAATGACCCCAATTGCCGAGCAGCAACAATTGATTTCGCTGCATTCGTCCCAAGTCCAGGTATTGCGTTAAACGGCGGTATCAGGCTCGTGCCCTCAATGATGAATTCATCCGCAGACGATTTATACAAATCGACCTTCTGGAACGTAAAGCCGCGCTCAACCATTTCAAGCGCTAATTCCATGACCGTCATTAAGTTCTTTTCTTTCGTTGAAGCTTCGAGACCCTTCGCATTAATCTCATCCACTTTGGCGCGGATGGATGAAGACCCTTGAGCCATTGCATTCACGTCGAAATCTTCTGCACGAACCGTGAAATATGCTGCGTAATACAAAATCGGAAAATGCACTTTGAAATAAGCGATACGCACAGCCATTAATACATAAGCTGCAGCGTGGGCTTTCGGGAACATGTACTTGATCTTTTTGCACGATTCAATGTACCAATTCGGAACGCCTTCTTTTTTCATCGCTTCTTCCATTTCTGGTGTTAAGCCTTTCCCTTTTCGAACAGATTCCATTATTTTAAAGGCCAACGATGATTCAAGCCCTTGGTAAATCAAGTAAACCATAATGTCATCTCGACAACCGATTACGTCTGACAGCTGACAAGTTCCGTTTTGGATCAATTCCTGAGCATTGCTCAACCACACATCGGTGCCGTGAGACAGCCCTGAAATCTGAACCAACTCGGAAAATGTCGTCGGTTTCGTTTCTTCGAGCATTTGGCGCACAAAGCGCGTCCCGAATTCCGGGATGCCGTAGGTGCCTGTTTTACAGCCAATCTGTTTTTCTGAAACGCCAAGCGAATCCACGCCGGAGAAAATTTTCATGACTTCCGGGTCATCCGTTGGAATCGTTTTCGGATCGATGCCGGACAGATCTTGCAGCATCCGGATAACCGTCGGATCATCGTGACCTAAGATATCCAGTTTCAATAAATTATCGTGAATGGAATGGAAATCAAAATGCGTGGTTTTCCATTCGGAATCTTGCGCATCGGCCGGGAATTGAATTGGTGAGAAATCGTAAATGTCCATGTAATCCGGGACAACGATAATTCCACCAGGATGCTGGCCCGTGCTTCGTTTAACGCCTGAACAGCCTTGCACGAGACGATCAATTTCCGCTCCGCGAATCGTCATGTCCCGGTCATTGGCATAGCCGCGAACATAGCCGTACGCTGTTTTTTCTGCCACGGTGCCGATTGTCCCGGCACGGAACACATTGTCTTCTCCGAACAATTCCTTCGTGTAATTATGGGCTCTGGACTGGTAGTCGCCGCTAAAGTTCAAATCGATATCGGGAACTTTATCGCCTTTAAAGCCAAGGAAGGTTTCAAACGGAATGTCTTGTCCTTCTTTTTGGAATGGGATGCCGCAGTCTTCACAATCCTTATCAGGCAAGTCGAATCCGGAGCCGACAGAACCGTCATCAAAGAACTCGGATTTTTTGCATTTACGGCAAATATAATGCGGCGGCAGCGGATTAACTTCCGTTATCTCAGTCAAAGTCGCAACGAGCGAAGAACCGACCGATCCACGGGAGCCTACCAAATAGCCATCATCTAAAGATCTTTTAACCAGCTTATGAGAAATTAAGTAAATAACCGCGAACCCGTGTCCAATAATGGACTTCAATTCTTTTTCAATCCGAGCTTCGACAATTTCCGGCAGGACAGGTCCGTATATTTGATGGGCCATCGTATAACTGAGTTCCCTAACTTCTTCGTCAGCGCCTTCAATTTTAGGTGTATACAATTCATCCTTGATCGGTTTCACCGTATCAATCATATCCGCAATTTTGTTGGAATTTTTGACAACAAGCTCATAGGCGGTTTCTTCGCCTAAAAACTCAAATGCATCGAGCATTTCATTCGTCGTACGGAAATGGACTTTCGGCAATTTATGTCGATTCAGCGGATTTGCCCCGCCTTGCGAGCCGATCAATACTTGGCGGAAAATAGCGTCTGTTTCATCCAGGTAATGCACATTCCCTGTCGCCACCAATGGAATTTCCAATTTGCGGCTGACTTTCACCAATTTCCGAATCACATCTTCCAAATTCCACTCGTCGCGGATCAATTCCCGTTCAATCAAATGAGAGTAGACTTCTTTTGGATGCACTTCAAGATAATCATAGAATTGTGCCGTCTGTTCAACTTCCTCCATCGACTTTTGCATCACCGCTTCGAAAACTTCACCTTTGTCGCAGCCGGAACCGACGAGCAATCCTTTACGGTGCCGTTGCAGCAACGAGCGCGGAATGCGCGGTACGCGGTAGAAATAATCGATGTGCGACGATGACACCAGTTTAAAGAGATTTTTCAATCCTTCATCGTTTTGCGCGAGCAGCGTGCAATGCGTTGGACGCGAACGCTTATAAGCGTCTCCACTGCCGACATAATCATTTAGCTGGTCGTGATACAAAATTCCTTTTTGATGCGCTTCTTTCAATAAATGTGTCAATAGATAAGATGTTGCTTCGGTATCGTAGATTGCCCGGTGATGCTGCGTCAATTCGATGCCGAATTTTTTCGCGAGCGTGTTTAATCGGTGATTTTTCAGCTCTGGGTGAAGCATGCGCGCAAGTTCTAATGTATCGATTGTCGCGTGCTTTTTCTCAATGCCATATTTTTTATAACAGACGTACAGGAAGCCCATATCAAATGCAGCGTTGTGCGCTACCATAATGTGGTCGCCTGCCCATTCATGATACTGCCGAATGACTTCTTCGACTTCTGGTGCATTTTTCACCATATCATCTGTGATACCCGTTAAATTGATCGTAGTTGCCGATAACTCGTGATGTGGATTGGCAAAGCTTTCGAATTTGTCTATGATGTTGCCACCTTTGATTTTGACAGCGGCAAGCTCGATAATGGTGTCGTAAACCGCAGAAAGCCCGGTCGTCTCCAAATCGAATACGACAAATGTTTCTTCTTCAAGCAATGCGTGACGCTCTTCGTACGCAATCGGAACGCCGTCATCTACGAGATTTGCTTCTAAGCCGAATATGGCTTTGATGCCATGTTTTTTACTAGCCGAATACGCATCAGGAAACGATTGCACACCGGCATGGTCCGTAATGGCGATTGCCGGATGCCCCCATTTCGCTGCTTGCGCAACAAGTGAATCTACGGAAGAAACAGCATCCATCGCACTCATAGGCGTATGAAGATGCAGTTCAGACCGCTTGTCCGTAGCAGTGTCCAATCGACGCACCGGGTTGATCTCGATCATATCCTGCGCCATCATGACCAAATCGCGGACGAATGTATCCGTTTGGATCGATCCGCGTGCTTTTAGCCACATGCCTTTTTGGACATTTGCCATAAGCTCCGCGTCTTCTTTGTCACGTGAGAACATCTTCACCAATATGGAATCGGTGTAATCCGTGATCTTCACTGTCAACAACGAACGGCCACTCCGCAACTCGCGCACTTCCACGTCGAATACAAAGCCCTCAATCGTAATGCGGCGTTCTTCGTCGACAATCGATTTGATCTCTGCAATCGGTTCATCCGGCTTGATGTTGACGCCCATTTGGAACGGACCGGATTGTCCGCCGTTTTCTTTGCGTTCGGTATCGCGTTTTTTCATATCCGCTACTGCTTTTTTAGCCATGGCTGCCTCTTCTGCTAAACGCTCTTGCATGAAGGCTTGATGAGCCGCTTGTGCATCATCGTTATTTTCCGTCAGGTGGAAATCCACCACTAGTCGCGAAAAGCCGAATTGCTGATAGGCCGCTGCCAGTTTCTCACTGTATTTTGATTTCAATGCCATCATTTCATGCTCGCGATTGCATTTCACCATCAGTTTCTGGCCGTTCCATTCCGGCGCTTGGTTTAACAGCTGTTCTCTTAATGGCGGTGCCATATCCGCGAATTCTTCGACAACGTAGCGCCAATATTCCAAGACTAATCCTTCATCGGCTGTCGTCTTGCTGCATTCTATATCCAATTGCACAGAAGCAATAGCTGAAAAGTTTGCGTACAATCGTTCTTTTAACAATAAATATAATTTCAGGGGCAAGGTTTGTTTTACTTTGATCATAAAACGCCAAGTCCGCTCTTTTTTATGGACCGTCATCCGAGTCAGTTCAGCATCTTCGAAAAAAGGTATATGCACATCATCCGTTAAGCCGAGATGCTGAAGAAGCAGATTGAAACGCATCTTTGGATCTTGCTGATTTGTCATAACTATCCCCTTTGTAACAGAATTAATGAATCGAAAAAATAAAGGAAAGTACAAGATGTACTTTCCTTTATCATATCAGATTATCCGTTTATTTCTTAAAGAATTGTTGTAAATGGTCGAGCAATTCTTCGCGTTTCCACTCGAACGTCTCGCCGGTACGGCGATATTTCACTTCAAGAATTCCTTCAGAAGCTTTCTTTCCGACCGTGATACGTACAGGTAATCCGATTAAATCTGCATCTGCAAATTTAACGCCCGCTCGCTCAACGCGGTCATCAAGCAACACTTCATAACGGTACGATTTCAATAATTTATAAAGGTCTTCACCTAATTCACGCTGCACTTCATCTTTCATATTAACTGGAACAATATGAATTTCATAAGGTGCAATCACATCCGGCCAAGTAAAGCCGTTGTCGTCTTGGAATTGTTCAGCTACTGCAGCCATTACGCGTGAAACGCCAATTCCGTAGCATCCCATAATGTAAGGCATTGCGCGGCCCTGATCGTTCAAGAAAGTCCCTTTCATTGGTTCACTATACGTTGTGCCCAATTTAAAGATATGACCGACTTCAATTCCTTTAGCGAATTTGAT
Source organism: Planococcus sp. (in: firmicutes) (assembly GCA_041605655.1). Lineage (GTDB taxonomy): Bacteria > Bacillota > Bacilli > Bacillales_A > Planococcaceae > Planococcus. The sequence goes on from JBFIXY010000013.1 coordinate 6,207, forward strand.
AACGCCTTGTCCGTCCGGCGAAGCGTCGCCTTCTTGGATAAAACGAAGATCAGCAAATGTATCAACCGAGAAATCCTTCTCTGGCGTTGCATTGATGTAATGGTAGCCCGCTTCGTTTGCGCCAGTCACGCCATTCACAATCGATTTAACGCCGTGATCCGCATAGACGCGAATCGGCGATTTAAGTTTCACCGGTCCAAGCGACCCGATTTCACAACCCAATTGCTCCATCACTTCGTCAGGAGTCGCCATTTCAACCACTTTCGCGCCTGTCGCGTGTTTCACTTTCACATCATTGATGTCGTGATCGCCGCGAGATAAAACGATGACATAATCGTCATCCGTTTTGAACACTAAAGTCTTGATGCATTTTTTTGGAGACACATTCAAATATTCGGCTACTTCAGCAATTGTCTTTTTATCTGGAGTCGCCACTTTTTCGATTTCTTTTTTCGCTTCATCTGAAACGGGATATTCAACATTCACTGCTGCCATTTCGATATTGGCTGCATAACCAGACGTATCTGAATATGCAATGGTGTCTTCGCCGATATCAGACAGCACCATGAATTCATGATTGTCTTTGCCGCCAATTGCGCCTGAATCCGCGATAACTGCACGGAAATTCAAGCCAAGGCGTGTAAAGATGTTCGTATACGCCTGCATCATATCGTTATATGTGTCATCCAAGCTTTCTGTTGTCGCATGGAAAGAATAAGCGTCTTTCATCAAGAATTCACGTCCGCGCAACAAGCCGAAGCGAGGGCGTTTTTCGTCCCGGAATTTCGACTGGATCTGGAACAAGTTCAACGGTAATTTCTTATACGATTTGATTTCGTCACGTAATAGGCTCGTAATGACTTCTTCGTGCGTAGCACCGAGCGCAAAAGCACGGTTGTTGCGGTCAGTCAGCCTCATTAGCTCATCGCCATATGAATACCAACGACCCGTTTCTTGCCACAGTTCAGCTTGCTGCAACGCAGGAAGAAAAACTTCCACACTATTTACAGCTTCCATTTCTTCACGGATAACGGTTTCCACTTTCTGCAGAACACGTTTGCCTAATGGCAAGAAGGAATAGATTCCGCTTGTGTTCTGACGGATGAATCCTCCACGCAATAATAGCTGATGAGACTTTACGTCTGCATCTGCTGGCGTTTCTCTTAATGTTGGGATAAAAGTTGCTGTTTGTTTCATTCCAAAATACACCTCAACTGACTAGTTAATTTTTGTCGCTTTTACAAGGATTAGCTTTTTATTTAAAAGAAGAATTTTTGGATATCATTCCACGTTACAACGAGCATGAGCAGCATCAATAGCATAATACCGACAAAATGAACCATGCCCTCTTTTTGGCGGTCGACAGGTTTGCCGCGAACCGCTTCAACGATAAAGAACATAAGTCGTCCCCCATCCAATGCAGGTAATGGCAGAAGGTTCATAATCCCTAAGTTGATGCTGAGCATGCCTGCCCAACTCATTAACGTAAAGATGCCGTATTTTGCGACTTCTTCCGTTGTTTTATAAATGCCTACAGGACCAGACAACGCATCAATCGTAAATTGACCCGTCACTAACATCCCCAATAAGCGGAAAATTTCTTTAAACCAGAAAACGGTTTGTTCTGCTCCGTAGACAAATGATCCGATAAAATCTTTTTCCACAGGGCTTTGGTAAAGGACGCCAATAACGCCCACTTCTTCAGGAGATTCCTCAGATACTTCCGGCGTAATCGTGAAGTCCAAAGTTTTGCCATCTCGCTCTACTTCAAACGGCAGCGCATTGCCGGCATTACTTTGGACGATTGCCACTAGTTCGTCCCAAGTCGAAATCGATGTACCGTCGATTTCAGTGACCAAATCACCATCTTCCATTCCAGCTTCAGCAGCTGGACTGTCTTCAGCAACTTCCGTAATGATTGGTTCAAAAGTCGGCACCCCTTGCATCATGCCAAGCGCTGTAAATATCAAGAAAGCGAGGATGAAGTTGAAAAGAGGTCCAGCTAATATGGTCATAAAACGGTGACCGACACTTTTCGAATCGAATTGGCGATCATGAGGAGCCAATATCGTCTCTTTCCCGTTTTCTTCTATCACTGCATCAGGTGCTACACCAATACGTACCGTTTGCTCATCTTCGTCATAGCCTTTGATATAAAGTTCTCGCTCTAAATCGGCCTCTTCCACTTCCAGAAACAGAATTTCAGGATGCATCGTCTTTTGGTTCATGATGATCTTTGTTGCAAGTCCTTCTTTATTCAGTAAAACACCGATTCGATGGCCCGCTTGGATGTGAATAGCATCCATTTCTTCGCCTGCCATGCGGACATAGCCGCCAATCGGCAAAAGACGCACCGTGTATAGCGTTTCGCCTTTTGTAATACCTAAAATTTTTGGTCCCATACCGATTGCAAATTCACGGACTAATATGCCCGCTCTTTTCGCAAACAAGAAATGTCCAAGTTCATGGAAAAATACCAATGCACCAAAAATTATTATAAACGCAAATACTGTTTCCATTTAAACCCATCCTTATTAACCATACTCGATTTTGTCTTACGCTATTTTAGCATGTTTTTAACGGATTTTCTTGTTTGAGCGTCTACATGAAGGATCGTTTCGAGATCCGGATTCTGCACTGCTTCGTGGCTTTGCATCGCACGTTCGATAAGCTCTTCTATCTGAAGAAATTTGATTTCTTCACCTAGGAACATGGCAACCGCTTGTTCATTCGCCGCGTTGAACACGGTCGTCATTGTGCCCCCAGCTCTACCAGCATCAAATGCTAGCTGAAGCGCACGAAATCGTTCATAGTCCATGTCCTGAAAATGCAATTTACCGATTTCAGCTAAATTAAGTCTTTTGGCGTTAGGTCTTGGCAACCGGTCCGGATACGTAAGCGCATATTGGATCGGCACTCTCATGTCAGGCGTTCCAAGTTGCGCCATAACACTCGTGTCCTGGAATTCGACCATCGAATGGATAATGCTTTCGCGGTGCAATAAAACGTCGATATCGTCGTAGCCAAAGCCGAAAAGTACGTTCGCTTCGATCACTTCTAAGCCTTTATTGACCATCGTAGCGGAGTCGATCGTTATTTTCGCTCCCATCGACCAGTTCGGATGAGCAAGCGCCTCTTTGACGGTTACATTTTCGAGGTCGGCTCTTGCCAAGTCCCGAAAACTTCCGCCAGAAGCGGTTAAGATCAATCGACTTGCTTGTTCTAGCTTTTCACCGTTCAATGCTTGAAATAATGCAGAATGCTCGCTATCGACAGGTAAAATTGCAGCATTGTAACGTTTCGCACTATCCATGACGAGGTGTCCGGCCGTGACAAGCGTTTCTTTATTTGCTATCGCAATCGTACGGCCTAGTTTGATGGCTTCTAATGTCGGCTCGAGTCCCACGCTGCCGATAACGGCGTTTACTAGAATGTGCGCATCATATGTAGCGGTCTCGTTCAATCCTTTGCTTCCGGAAACGAACTCCACGGCTGGGAATTCCGCTCTCAGTGCTGCTGCATCATCTTCACTTTGCACACAGACGATTTCCGGATGAAATTCACGGACCAATTCTTTAGTCAACGTTATGTTTTTGCCTGCCGAAAACCCGGTTAGGCGAAATTCTGTTTGGTGCTCACGGATTATATCCGCGGTCTGCAAGCCGATCGAACCGGTTGCGCCGAGTAAAATAATATTCTTGGTCATTTAGACGCTCCCTTTCTTAGATGAAATGTAGGAAATGCAATAATGGCATTACGAAAAGAATGCTGTCAAAGCGATCTAAAATCCCGCCGTGTCCAGGTAAGATATGTCCGGAATCTTTGACATTAAAATGCCTTTTCAGCGCTGATTCGACTAAGTCGCCCATCTGCCCAAAAATAGAAGCGATAATCGTCACAATGATGATAATCCAAATCGATTTTTCCAAATCCACAAAATAATTGAAGACTAAGGCAATTCCGATGGCCCAGATAATCCCTCCGATAAAACCTTCTATGGTTTTGTTGGGTGATATTTCCGGCCACAATTTACGTTTCCCGATTTTTCTTCCTGTGAAATAAGCTCCAGAATCAGTGAACCATACGACCAATAAAGCATAAACGACAAAATCCAAGCCCACTGCACGCGTTTCAATCATATAAAAGAATCCAACGCCGATGTAGAGCGTGCCCAATATCGCAAATGCAGCATCATCGAATGTAAAACTGTTTTTAACAACCACAGTGTGGATCAATAATAAAATGACTGCCATGAATGCAAATTCCACTTTTACATAACCGGTTGTTTCAAATATCCACTGTTCCCAAGCATCGGGCATCATAAATGCATATAACGCAAGTAAAGAAATGACACCCGGTATGCTTAGTAGGCTTCTGCCTTTCATGTTCAGCAATTCTTGTAGGCCGATTGTAGCAAGACCATATAACATGATGGTCAGCGGCGTGTCTCCATAAACGACGAAGGGAATAAAGAGCGCCGCAGCAATTATTCCCGTTTTCATACGCTGTTTCAATTCACTTCTTCCCCTTTCAATCCTCCGAACCGGCGATTGCGTTTCTGGTAATTCTCAATCGCTTCGAGCAATGACTCTTCCCCAAAATCCGGCCACAAAGTTTCTGTGAACCAAAATTCAGTATAAGCCAATTGCCAGAGCATGAAATTGCTTAACCGAACTTCACCACTTGTACGGATCAACAAATCCGGTTCCGGCATACTGCTTGACATCAATCCAGATGCAAGATGATCTTCTGTGATATCAGTAACATCCAATGTACCTGCAGCTACTTGACTTGCTATATTTTTTACAGCATCTACAATTTCAGCACGACTTCCATAATTCAAGGCGAAATTTAAGACAAGCCCAGTATTATGCTTTGTCGCTTCTTTCGCTTTCCTTACCGCCTCATAAGTATGGGCAGGTAAATTATGATGGTATCCCATCATTTCAACACGTACATTTTCTTCAATTAGTTCCGGTAAAAACACAGATAAAAACTCTTCCGGAAGACGCATCAAAAAATCCACTTCCATTTTAGGTCTTTTCCAGTTTTCCGTTGAGAAAGCATACAAAGTTAAATAACCGACGCCTAATTCGTTCGCCAGTTTCGTAATTTTCCTTACGGTCTTCATGCCTTCATGATGTCCTGCAACTCTCGGCAACGAACGTTTTTTAGCCCAACGGCCATTTCCGTCCATAATGATTGCTATATGCTCAGGCACCTTTTGTGCTGCAACAGCAGATAAACGTTCACCATTTTCGATTACAGTCTCTGTATCAGCCATTCGTTTTAATAATTTATTGAACATAATTTAATCCTCCACCTATTACAAATCGGCATGTCTAATGCTTATCATATCAAAAAAACTAGCATTGTGCGCTTTCTTTCGCGCCATTGCCATTTTTTTGGCATGAAAAAAAGCGTCCTGTTAAACAGAACGCTTTTCCCCGAGGAAAGTTCGATTTACACTTCCATAATTTCTTTTTCTTTGTCTTTAGCAACTTCGTCAATTTTAACAATGAACGAATCCGTCAACTTTTGCACTTCATCAGAATAGCTGCGCAAATCGTCTTCAGTGATTTCACTTTTCTTTTCTAGCTTCTTCAGTTCATCATTTGCATCGCGACGTGTGTTGCGGATGCCGATTTTAGCTTCTTCCGCCTCTTTTTTCACTTGTTTTACAAGGTCTTTGCGACGCTCTTCGGTCAACGCTGGAATAGCCAAGCGGATAACAATACCATCATTTGTCGGGCTAATGCCCAAATCTGATTTCATAATCGCTTTCTCGATATCTCCAAGAACGGACTTATCGTAAGGCTGGATGACGATTAGACGAGCTTCAGGAACAGCAATACCTGCAACTTGATTGATTGGGGTTGGTGCACCGTAATAATCCACTGTCAATTTGTTTAGAATTGACGGATTCGCACGTCCTGCACGAATTGACGCAAGTTCACGTGAGAAAGCTTGAATTGCATTATCCATTTTCGTCTGTGTGTCTTTAATTACTGATTTCGGCATTATAATGTTCTCCTCACTACTGTCCCGATTTTTTCTCCGGTTACAGCTCGTTTTATATTTCCGTTTTCCATAATTGAGAATACTACGAGTGGAATATCATTGTCCATGCATAGCGTAGAAGCCGTAGAATCCATCACTTGCAACCCTTGTTGGATCACATCAAAGTATGAAAGTTCTTCGTACTTAACAGCAGTTGAATCAGTTTTTGGATCCGCTGAGTAAACGCCATCCACATTGTTTTTAGCCATTAAAATTACATCGGCTTCTATTTCCGCAGCTCGAAGTGCAGCTGTCGTATCTGTTGAGAAGTATGGATTACCTGTGCCTGCCGCAAAAATAACGACGCGTTTCTTTTCCAAATGGCGAATCGCTCTTCTGCGGATATAAGGTTCTGCAACTTGGCGCATTTCAATAGATGAAAGAACTCTGGTTTCTACACCTTGCTTTTCCAACGAATCCTGTAATGCCAAAGAATTCATGACTGTTGCAAGCATTCCCATATAATCGGCAGTTGCACGGTCCATGCCCATTTCAGATCCGACTTTGCCTCTCCAGATGTTTCCGCCGCCTACGACTACAGCAACTTCCACACCCAGTTCAACAACTTCCTTCACTTGGCCAGCAACCGATTTGATGATTTCAGGAGATAATCCGAATCCTTTTTCTCCAGCCATCGCTTCTCCACTAAGTTTTAGTACAATGCGTTTATATTGTTGAACACTCATCGGTACCCTCCGTTACACTTTTATTGAAAAATAGGGAACACATTCAGTGTTCCCTAAGTTAATCCTATGATAATAAAAATTATTTTTTGTTAACTTGGCTCATAACTTCATCAGCAAAGTTGTCTTCGCGTTTTTCGATGCCTTCGCCTACTTCGTAACGGATGAATTCTTTTACTGTTCCGCCTGTAGAAGCTGCAAAATCACGAACTTTTTGGTCAGAGTTCTTAACGAACGATTGATCCAATAGACAAACGTCTTCGAAGTATTTTCCAAGACGGCCTTCTACCATTTTAGCAACGATGTTTTCAGGCTTGCCTTCGTTTAGAGCTTGCTCAGTCAAAATTTTGCGCTCGTGTTCTACTTCATCAGCAGAAACTTCGTCGCGTGAAATGTATTTAGGGTTTAATGCAGCAATGTGCATCGCGATGTCGCGAGCAGCTTCTGCGTCTGTTGAGTTTTCAAGTACAACTAGAACTGAGATGCGGCCGCCCATGTGAAGGTACGGTCCGAATGAGTCAGCATCCGTTTTAGTGCGGATTTCAAAGCGACGCAAAGTGATTTTTTCACCAATTTTAGCGATTGCATTTGAAATGTGATCCGCCACAGTGAGACCATTAGACATTGTAGAAGTAGTCGCTTCTTCGATCGTAGCAGGTTTTGTTTCGATCAAGAATTCACCTAATTCTTTAACAAGCGTTTGGAAGCCTTCGTTTTTAGCAACGAAATCCGTTTCTGCGTTTACTTCGTAGATTACAGCTTCATTTCCTTTAACAAGGATGTTTGTAATCCCTTCAGCAGCAATACGGTCTGCTTTTTTAGAAGCGCTTGAAAGACCTTTTTCACGTAAAAAGTCGATTGCTGCTTCGATATCGCCGTCTGTTTGAACTAATGCTTTTTTGCAATCCATCATACCTGCGCCTGTTTTTTCACGCAATTCTTTTACCATTTGTGCTGTAACTGCCATGATTGAATTCCTCCTTAAAATAAGAACATTTTCTCAAAAAAAGGTGATAAGTGGGTTTCGCCGCTTATCACCTGTAAAACTTGTGAATTACTCAGCAGATTCAGCTTGAGTTTCTTCTTCTTCTACTTCTGGTTTTGACTCAAGCAATGCATCTGCCATTTTTCCAGTCAAAAGTTTAACTGCACGGATAGCGTCATCGTTTGCAGGAATTACGTAATCGATTTCATCCGGATCACAGTTTGTATCAACGATACCAACGATTGGAATGTTCAATTTCATTGCTTCTGCAACAGCGATACGCTCTTTGCGCGGGTCAACTACGAACATTACGTCCGGTAGTGAGCTCATATCACGGATTCCGCCAAGGAATTTAACAAGGCGTTCGTGTTGTTTTTTCAATTGTACTACTTCTTTTTTAGGAAGGACTTCAAAAGTTCCGTCTTCTTCCATACGCTCGATTTGTTTCAAGCGGTTAACACGCTTTTGAATTGTACCGAAGTTTGTCAAAGTACCACCCAACCAGCGTTGGTTGATGTAGTAGTTACCAGAACGTTCAGCTTCTTCTTTAATAGCGTCTTGTGCTTGTTTTTTCGTTCCAACGAATAGTACTTTACCGCCTTCTTCGCCCACTTGTTTCATGAAGCTATAAGCTTCCTCCAATTTGCGGACTGTTTTTTGAAGATCGATAATGTAGATACCGTTACGCTCAACGAAAATATATTTTTTCATTTTCGGGTTCCAACGGCGAGTTTGGTGACCAAAGTGTACACCAGCTTCAAGCAATTGTTTCATAGAAATTACTGACATGTGTGTTTCCTCCTGATAGGTTAGTTTTGTCCCTCCGCATTTTTCTTTTCTGAACCGTTACTTTTTCAAGCACCTACGGATCAAATCGAAATGCGTGTGTATTTAACACCATTTGAAATTATAGCATGCCCACCTGCCAGCCGCAAGGAGTTTCTCTTACAAATATTTCTGAGCTGATGGTTCTTCTCACTTTATGTGAAACGTATGACCTTGCTTAAGGGACTTCCTTAGAGTTAGATATTTTGTAAAGCCCCTGAGTCTGCCGTGGGCGAAAGAAGTAATTGTGAAACGGATCGGACAATGAAGAAGCCAATGAAAAAAGATGCCGGAAATAAACCCGGCATCTTCACTCTTGATTAGTTCATTTTCAATTGTTCTAGCTCAGCTAGGAATTTTGTGTTCAATACTTTGATGTATGTCCCTTTCATTCCTAGAGAACGTGATTCGATAACGCCAGCGCTTTCTAGTTTACGAAGCG
>JBFIXY010000014.1:0-14541 GCA_041605655.1 Planococcus sp. (in: firmicutes)
ATCAATCGCAAAAGGCGCGGCGATGATTGGCCAAGCCTTGTTTTTCGTGCTTGCCGTGAATGCCGTTTTTCTTGAAGATGCTGCATTTATTGAAATCATCCCCTTTTTATACGGATTATTGGGTGCCATCTTGGTGCGCTCTTTTGGCGGCTATGTAATTGGTCGGGTAGGTGTAGAACTATCCGCTGACGTTAAATTGAAACTGCGTTATCAATTGATCTCCTCTTTCACTGCAGATCCGCTGCTGGCGTCTGAGCATGGTCAAGCTGGACAAAAAGTAAGTTTGTTAATGGATGCAGTGGATGAAGTGGACGGTTACTTCAGTAAATATATTCCGCAAATGATTCAAACTTATACGATTCCTCTTATTCTGTTGCCGGTCATTTTTTCCCAGCATTGGGTGACGGGTGTGATTATCTTGGTGACTGCGCCATTTATCCCGGTATTCATGGCGTTAGTTGGGGTCCGTACGAAAGAAAAAGCGGATGAACAAATGGAGAAATTGGGCCAGTTTTCAGGGACGTTTCTCGATGTGCTTCAAGGATTGACTACATTAAAGTTGATGGGACAGGCGGACCGACAGCGGAAGACCATTGAAAAAAGCAGTATCGATTTTCGCGATTCCACGATGGAAGTTCTGAAATCTGCATTTTTATCTTCTTTAATGTTGGAGTATATCTCTATGTTAAGCATGGGGATTATTGCGCTTGAAATCGGACTGCGTCTTGTTGTTTTCGACAGTCTGACCTTCTTCACCGCATTTTTCGTCATGATCCTCGTGCCGGATTTTTTCAATTTGTTAAAAGAGTTCGGCAGCGCGTTCCATACAGGTCGAAGCAGTGCAGCTGCAGCTGGACGGTTATCAGAGGAATTGAAGAAAGAAGTTGAACCGGTTCGTTTCGGGGAAGCTGAGGTAACACAAGAGCCAGCGCTGTTGGAGTTAGAAGAGCTGGGATTTCAATACGGTGACGGATTCTCCATTGGACCTGCCACGCTTAAAGTTCCAGCTTTTAGCCATATTGCTTTTGTCGGCAAGAGCGGTTCGGGGAAAACCACGTTATTGCACGCGATAGCAGGACTGTTGCCGCTGTCTAGAGGGCGCGTTATGGTGGATGGTATCGAACAACAAGCGATCTCGGAACAATCTTGGTTCAATCGGATGAGTTATATTTCTCAAAATCCGTATTTGTTTGCAGGAACGATTAAAGAGAACATTGCGCTCGGTGCAGGCAGGGAAGTAACGGACGGGGAAATCATGACAGCTGCAAAACAAGCGGGAATCGCTGAAATGGTCTTGTCGCTGAAAAGCGGGTTGGAAACTCCGGTTGGTGAAGCGGGCAGAGGCTTGTCTGGAGGAGAAAAGCAACGCATCGCTTTGGCGCGCGCTTTCTTAAAACAACCATCGCTCATCTTATTCGATGAACCGACAACTGGTCTGGATTTGAAAACCGAACGGATTTTGCAAGAATCCATGATTGCCTTAGGCGAACGGGCGACGGTGTTGACTGTTGCCCACCGGCTCCACACGATTAAAAAAGCTGATATGATTATCGTCCTTGATGAAGGCAAGCTAGCTGCATCTGGAACACACGCCGAATTATTAGCCTCGGAGCAGCTTTACCGGAACATGATCAATGCGCAATTTGGAGGTGTCCTGCAATGAGCGGGTTAAAACAAGTGTTATTTCTGACGCTTCGCGAAAAAAGGGACGTCGTGCTCGCGGTATTTTTTGGTTTCTTAGCAGGTATTGCTGGCGTCGCTTTGCTAGCTTCAAGCGGGTATTTGATATCGCGTGCTGCGCTGACTTCCCAGATGACAATACTGATCATCATGGGTGCTTCCTTGAAGCTGTTCGGATTGATGTCAGCGTTAAGCCGCTATGCGGAAAGGTTGTTTTCACACCGTGCAACGTTCACGATGCTTGGCAAATTGCGCGTTTCCTTTTTTGAAAAGCTATCGCCATTGGCACCAGGGATCTTTAGTCAATACCGAAGCGGGGATTTGCTTGCGCGGATTGTAGGGGATGTTGAGAGTCTGCAGAATTTTCTACTGCGTGTCCTGTATCCGCCAATAGTGCTGTTGACGGTATTTCTGAGTACGATTTTCTTCAGCGCGTATTTTTCAATTGGAATTGCGGCGGCTATTGCGATCGGTGCATTTTTAACGGTCTTCGCGGTGCCAGCTGTCTTTGCGTTGCGTCAACGAACGATCAATAATGCCACTCGAACAAGTCGAGCCGTTCTTTCCACTGAGTCGGCTGAAGTGTTATTCGGATTTCGGGATTTGAAAATTCATCAACAGCTTGATGAAAAAAAACAGCTATTGAACGATTTTTCCACTTATTATGAAAAGCAGCAGCGTAAAGAAGGATTAGAGGAAAATTTAAGTCAGGCTGTGAATGGGTTAGTTGCACTTTTGACATCTTTTTTTGTCTTGGGTATTGGCGCGTATTTTGTGGCAAAAGGCGAATTGGATGGGTTGTACCTTGCAATGTTAGTGATGATTTCATTGGGAGCATTTGAAAATGTATCACCGATGGCGGCATTTCCGGCTCATTTTGAAGAAAACCGCAAAGCTGCCAACCGGCTGGATGAAGTTGCAGCGACTGCATCTTCTTTGGGGCGAAAAAAACAGCCGCCACAATGGCCATTTGATATTACGCTGAAAAACGTCCATTACACATATCCGGGAGAAGAGCGAGCAGTGTTGAGTGATATCTCCTTGCATATTGCTGCGGGAACGAAAACGGCGATTGTCGGTCCAAGCGGCTCTGGGAAGTCCACGCTCATGCAACTTTTGTTATCAATTGTAGAGCCGGATGCCGGAGCGATTTTGCTGGGCGGCGAAAACCTTGAAGAATTGGACCAAGAGGAAGTCTGGAAAGGCATGAACACCGTACTTCAGGAAAACCACTTCTTCTTTGGAACAGTGAAGAGCAATTTATTGATTGCGAACGAATCGGCAACGGATGCTGAGTTAGAAGAGGCGCTTGAGAAGGTCCAGTTAAGCGAATTGGCATTGTCGTTGAAAGTAGGAGAGAAAGGACAGAATTTATCTGGAGGTCAAAAGCAACGTCTCGCTATTGCCCGGGCAATAATTCGGCAAAAACCGCTTTGGCTTCTTGATGAGCCTGTTTCTTCAGTTGATGGCGTGACGGCGCAAGCCATTTATTCACAGCTTTTCAATCGCAGCAAGGGTGACTCTTTTGTCATTGTGAGCCATGATTTAACAGCTCTCAGCCAGATGGACCAAATCATTGTCATGGACAGTGGGAGGATTGTTGAGAGCGGAACGTATGAAGACCTGATGCGAAAAGAAGCATATTTTTATGAATTGAAACAAATTGAAAAAGACGTTTTTGCTTAAAAATGGACATGCCGGGTTTGATTCGCGGCATGTCCATTTTTTTATTTCATCAATAACTTCTGTCTTTTTTGTTCATCCTCTAATTTCATTTTTTCGAGTTCAAGACGTAATTTTTCAGTTTCGAGGATGAAATTTTCATGTTTGATTTTTTCGAGCTCCTGTTCTTTCTCTATCCATTGATTTTTCATTTCGGCATGCTTGATCCAGTATCCACCGATAATCGCGACAAGTGGGATTGCAAAGACCATGACAACTGCCAATGTACCGGTCATAAATACACCCCTTTTATACCTGTTTTTCTTATTTCCAGTATACTGCATTTGCAAAAAAGCAGAAAGTCAGGATGCTTAAATACATGACAAGTGTCATGTCATAAACAGGCGTTTGTGCCTTTTTTGTCTAGTTCGTTATCTTTATGATTAGGATAATAAGTTATCCAGCCGCTTGAGCGTGGATAGTAGGAGGAAGAGCATGAGCAGAGAAAAAACAGCACAATTGCGCAAATTCATTGCCCCTTTTGAAAAAGCTGACGTAAAAGCAAGTGTACGCCAAATAGTAAATACCATTCCACCATTCATCATTTCTTGGATTTTGGCTTATCTAGCATTAGACATTTCAATTTGGTTGACAATCGGCTTCTCGGCAATCGCTGCCGGATTTGTTGTCCGCACATTCATCATTTTCCATGATTGCACACACGGATCATTCTTCAAAAACAAAAAGGCAAACGCAGTAGTCGGTACGATTACAGGCATTTTGACGCTTTTCGCTTATGAAAAATGGAAACGTGAGCACTCGATCCACCATGCTTCAAGCGGTAACCTCGACAAACGCGGAGTCGGTGATATTTGGGTCATGACGATTGAAGAGTATGTGGAAGCTTCGAAATGGGAACGTTTCAAGTACCGCATGTACCGTAATCCACTAGTGATGTTCGGGTTCGGCCCATTATTCCTAGTGTTGATCTCAAGCCGTTTCAACCGCAAAGATGCACGTAAAAAAGAACGGAATAACACCTATTTGATCAATATTTCTCTAGTGGTTATCTACACATTGTTGATCTTGGCAATTGGCTGGCAGGCATTCTTGATCGTTCAAGGAACTACGATGTTTATCGCTGGTGCTCTTGGTATCTGGTTGTTTTATGTACAGCATACATTCGAAGATTCGTATTTTGAAGACGAAAGCGAATGGGATTACGTAAAAGCGGCTGTAGAAGGAAGTTCGTATTACAAACTTCCTAAAGTGCTACAATGGGTGACTGGGAATATCGGTTTCCATCACGTCCACCATTTAAGCCCGCGTGTTCCGAATTACAATTTGGAAAAAGCGCATGATTCGACTCCGCCGCTTCACCAAGCGACGACAATTACGATCAAATCGAGCCTGAAATCATTGCGTTATAAAGTTTATGACGCGCAGAACAAAACGTTCGTCACGTTCGGTGATATCAAGCACTTACTGAATGAGAACAAACTTCCAGCATAATTATGTAAAGAAAAAAACCATTCTGCTGAATGGTTTTTTTCTTTTTTTCCATAATTTGATATGATAAAGAATAATAGTGAATTGAGGAGCGAAATTATGCAAAGCTGGTATCAAATATTTCCGAAAAACCCTTGGCTCAGCTTATATGCCTGGGTCATCTTCTGCATCTTGCCATTTTTCTTCATCTTCCGTTCATCTTCCTTATTGGAAATTGCATTGGGAATTTTGTTATTGGTGATGTTCTTTCTTGCGTACCGATTATCGTTCAACTCCGTAACTGGATTTGTATATGTGTGGGTTGGCATCGAAATCGCCATTAATATGGGCATGATCTTTCAATTCGGGTATGTCTACCTGGCGATTTTCTTGGCATTTTTTATCGGCAATATCCGCAACAAAGTCGGGTTTTTCATCATTTACGGCATTCATATCGGAACCACGATCCTGGCGCTGACAATCGGGATGATTCTCCACGAAACACTCTACATTGCGCAATTGCCATTTATCGTTTTAAGCATTTTGGGTGTTATCTTATTGCCGTTTAATACGTACAACCGGCACAAGCGTGAGAAGCTTGAAGGTCAGCTCGAAAATGCTAACAAAAGGATTTCTCAGCTGATTGTGATTGAAGAGCGCGAACGGATAGCCCGTGACCTCCACGACACACTTGGACAGAAGTTATCGCTCATCGGATTGAAAAGCGATTTAGCAGGGAAATTGATGCAGCGAAATCCAGAGGCGGCAATGAACGAAATCAACGATATCCGCCAGACGGCACGGACCGCTTTGAAAGAAGTCCGTGAACTGGTGTCGGATATGCGGGGGACGAAATTGGAGGATGAATTGCTGAGAATTCAGCAAATCTTGAAAGCGGCAGACATCGATTTTGTCTTGTACGGCAATCCCAAACTCAATAAGACGCCCCTGTTGGTGGAAAATGTCCTGAGCATGTGCCTGAAAGAAGCGGTGACGAATGTCGTCAAGCACAGTCAGGCAAGCCGTTGCAGCATATTGGTTAAACAAAGTGCTCAAGAAATTCTCGTGCAAGTCCAAGATGATGGCATCGGCATCGAAGGGACGCATTGGAACCAGGGCAACGGACTTTCCGGCATGCGCGAGCGCCTGGAATTCGTCAATGGCAGTGTCGAAATCAAAAAGGTGGAAGGCGTTACGTTGAACATTCGTGTCCCGAATGTCATTCTTTATCAAGAGTCGAAGGAGGAATTGGTGTGATACGGATTGTATTGGCGGAAGATCAACGCATGATGCTTGGTGCGCTCGGGTCGTTGCTCGACTTTGAAGAAGATATGGAAGTAGTGGGGAAAGCGACGAATGGTGAAGAGACAATCGAGCTGGTCAAAAAGCTGCAGCCCGATATCGTCATCACAGATATTGAAATGCCTGTTATGAGTGGTTTGGATGCTGCGGAAGCTTTAAAAGACGAACCGTGCAAAATCATTATTTTGACGACTTTTGCACGATCCGGTTATTTTGAGCGAGCGCGAAAAGCGGGAGTCAGCGGGTATTTGTTGAAAGACAGTCCGAGTGAAGATTTGGCTGCCTCTATTCGGACCATCATGGAAGGGCGCCGCATTTATGCGCCGGAACTTGTTGACCTGGCTTACGCCGATGCAAACCCGCTGACGGACAGGGAAAACCAGGTGATGGAATTGATTGCAGAAGGCAGAAGTACAAAAGAAATTGCTAACGAATTATTCATCACCAGCGGCACTGTGCGAAATTACATTTCCACGATTTTGGATAAGCTGGAAGTTGGAAACCGTATTGAAGCCATTTCCCGTTTTAAAGAAAAAGGGTGGTTTAAATAAGAAATCCGCCGTCCTCATGGGCGGCGGATTTCTTATTCGTGTTCGTATAATTTTTCTTCGAGTGAGCCGTCTTTCGTATAGATGTGCAAGGCGCCGTTGTGTTTATTGGCGTAGCGTTTGGCTTCGGTCATCAGCTCGTCTTTTGTGTCTTCGATTAATAATGCTTTCTTGCTGTCTTTCTTTTTCAATTGCCAGCCTTCATCGTGGCCCCGGATTTCAAAAATGACTTTCTTTTTATCGCCTTCAATGCTTTCCCTAGCTTGTTCCATTGCAATCGGAATCGCCCGACCTTCTTCGTAGCCTTCTCGCAATAACGCATTCGCTATTTCAATGGCTTTGTTCCGCACATCCGCGTTCAAATTTTTAAACGAATCCGGGTAATCATCTTTTTTCCATGGCATGGCGATCGCCTCCTTGCTGGTATTTTCCCCATTTATATAGGAAATAAAACTTAGAAAGCGCTTTAAAAAATAAAAGAAAATGGTACACTAGATAAAAAGGAGGAGATGTCATGACAGATACTACCTATCAAGTCATAGCGCTGGCAGTCTATTTGGCCGCTATGCTCTTTATTGGCTGGTATGCTTATCGAAAAACGGCTGATTTATCCGATTATATGCTCGGAGGAAGGGGATTGGGACCAGCTGTAGCTGCATTGAGCGCAGGTGCTTCTGATATGTCCGGTTGGCTCTTATTGGGACTACCGGGTGCGATTTACCTTGGAGGATTAGTTGAAGTATGGATTGCCATCGGTTTGACGATCGGCGCATTCTTAAACTGGTTTTTCGTCGCACCACGACTGCGGATTTATTCGTTCATTACAAGTGATTCCATTACCATTCCTAGTTTCCTGGAAAACAGGCTGAAAGACACATCACGCTTGTTAAGAATTGTTTCAGGAATTATCATTTTGATCTTTTTCACATTTTACGTTTCATCAGGTATGGTTGCTTCCGGCTTGTTCTTCCAGAGCTCGTTCGGAATGGATTATCATTTAGGGTTGGTCATCGGCTCTATCGTAGTTGTTGCCTATACTTTATTTGGCGGCTTCCTAGCTGTTAGTTATACCGATTTTGTGCAAGGTGTAATGATGTTCCTTGCGCTGATTGCAGTTCCGGTTGTCGGGATTTTCGCTGTGGGTGGATTCGGCGAAGCGGCAACAAGCATCAGGGAAGTCGACCCGAATATGTTGAGCCTAGTGTCAGGTGCTTCAACAATCGGAGTTATTTCCGCTGCTGCTTGGGGTCTTGGTTACTTTGGACAACCCCATATCATCGTTCGCTTTATGGCGATTAAAACATTGAAGGAAGTTCGTCAAGCTCGCCGCATTGGTATGAGCTGGATGATTCTTAGCCTCCTTGGCGCGACAGGTACTGCGCTTGTGGGTATTGCTTATTTCCAACAAAACCCAAGTGCGACTTTAGTGGACCCGGAAGCTGTCTTCTTGGATTTGAGTCAGATCTTGTTCCACCCATTAGTTGCCGGATTTGTATTAGCGGCCGTTCTAGCAGCGGTTATGAGTACGATTTCTTCTCAGCTATTGGTTAGTTCATCAGCTCTAATCGAAGATTTGTATAAAATTGCATTCAAAAAAGATAACACGGATAAAGCTTATGTTAATTTAGGGCGTATTGCAGTTGCTTTGATTGCTGTTATTGCAGCGGCATTGGCTTGGGAAAAGAACAACACGATTTTAGGCTTGGTTGCCTATGCATGGGCTGGCTTCGGTGCAGCATTCGGTCCAGTTATTCTATTGTCATTGTTCTGGCGCAAGTTGACTTCTAAAGGTGCATTGGCTGGTATGATCGTCGGTGCTGCAACTGTTATCATTTGGGATTGGGTCGGCACTTCGTCTGATGAAGCTGGTGCAACTGAAATGACCAACTTCATGGGCAGTGTTTATGAAATCATTCCTGGATTTATCTTGTGTATGCTTGTAGCGTGGATTGTGAGTGCAATCACGTACAAACCGGATGCACAGATTACGAAAGAATTTGATGAAACAGTACGTTTGATCAACGAAGATAAATAATACCTGAAAAAGACTTGGCGCTTTCCTTATTGGAAAGTACCAAGTCTTTTTTGTTGCTGAAACTTGTTATTTATTCCGTTGTTTTTTCATTTCGGCTTCGATCCGCTGGAATCTTCGAATATCGGATTTTCTAATTGGTACGGATTCTTTACGCAATAATTTGATGAACGACGCGACCATCAGCAGCAATAATACAGTAAAAGGCAGCGCCGATATCAATGAAGCGGTTTGTAAGGCTCTGAGTCCACCTGAATACAGCAAAACAGCTGCGATGGAAGCCATCAATACACCCCATACGATTTTCAAGAAAGTGGGAGGATTGAGGCTTCCTGCATTAGTCATGCTTGCTAAGATAAATGTTGCTGAATCTGCTGACGTCACTAAGAAAGTGAAAATGAGCAGAACAGCTAAGATGGACAGGATGGTTGCCATAGGCAATTGGTTGAAAGTCTGGAACAATGCGGATGTCAAATCCGCGTTAACTGCTTCTGCGATGCCGGTTCCTTGGTTTAGGTCGTACCATAATGCAGTACCGCCAAATACCGCAATCCACACGCAAGCAATAGCCGGAGGGATGACGAGAACCCCTAACACGAATTCCCGGATTGTGCGGCCACGGGAAACGCGTGCGACAAAAGCGCCGACGAACGGCGACCAAGCAATCGCCCATGCCCAGTAAAAGATGGTCCAGCCTCGGACCCAATCTTCGTCTTGATAAGGTTGAAGGCGTAAGCTATAGCGTACAAAATTGGTGATATAATCACCGATTGCTAATGTAAAAGTCTCTAAGATAAAAACGGTCGGACCAGCGATAAACACGAAAACCATTAACACTAAAGCAAGGCCAAGGTTTAAATTGCTCAAGTATGCAATGCCTTTATGTAAACCTGTGGACGATGATAGCGTATAGCCGACAAGCATGACGCCGATAATCGCGAGTTGGATGCCGAAAGAATTCCCTGTGTTGAAAACGGCAATCAAGCCGCCGTTCATTTGAAGGACACCGAGTCCAAGTGAAGTGGCGATTCCCATGACGGTTGCGATAACAGCGAAAGAGTCGATTGAATTTTTTACGACCGGGTTGGTGCCAGTGATCGGCTCAAGTGCAGTCGATACCAATCCGGACTTTTTCTTGCGGAATTGAAGAAAGCCGATGACCAAGCCGACGATGGCGAAAACGGACCATTGGCTGATCCCCCAATGAAAAAAGGAATAGCCCATCGCAATTCGCGCTGCTTCTTCGGTTTGTGCGGAATTTTCAAAAGGGGTGGTAAAAAAATGGCTCATCGGTTCGGCGACTCCCCAAAATACCAGACCTGCGCCAAATCCTGCAGAAAACAACATACCAATCCACGTAAAGAACGGAAATTCTGGACGGTCTGAGTCAGCCCCTAAGCGAATTTTTCCGTATTTGCTGAATGCTACTGCGATTAAAAAGATACTGATGATGAAAACTGCTAACAAGTAAAACCAACCGAAATTGAATGTAGTGAAATTGAACAACCGTCCAGCTACGCTTCCAAATGAATCAGGGTCAGCCGCCCCTAGAATAACCAGTAGCAATATGACTGTGGCTGAAATGATGAATACCGGATTTTTTAACGATTTTTTATCCATAATGCCCTCCTTTTATTAACGAATCTTTATTTATTCCATACCCGATTGTCGCGGCATTATTCGGGGGAATAGCGTTAGTGGAGGTGGGTCTTGCGATAGCATTAAGCATAGTGCAACATTGCTGCTAATGACTTTGAGAATAAAGGAAATGGCATACCCATTAGCGAACGGTACTCAAGGAAGATACTTGTAAAAGAGGTGAAAGGATGTTTTTAGACCATATTGTGCATTTTACAAAAAGTGAGCCTGCTGAAGTAGTCGAGGCATGGGGGCAATCCGGTTTCCACGTCGCGGTAGGAGGACGGCATGTTAAATGGGGCACGCATAATGCATTGTTCTATATGAAGGATTGTTATATTGAATGGCTTTCGCTGGAAAATCTTTCGGTTGCAAAGCAAGTGGATCATCCGTTGACAAAGCTATTGCTACACGATCAGGAGGGCTTCGGAACGATTTGTTTGCGGACAGATGATATTGCTCAGTTGGATGAGCGGCTTCGCGGTGAAGGATTCGATACAACAGGTGTGCTTGATGCAGAGCGTAAAACTGGAAACGGGGAAGTTATCCGCTGGAAGATGCTGTTTATTAAACAAGAAATCTCGGATGCACTTCCAGCGCCGTTTTTTATCGAATGGCAGCAAAGCGATGATGAGCGGTATGAAGCATTGCGAAATAAAGGTGCAATTAAACCAGGCAACGAAAGACTGCGCATCGAAATGTGTGTCTTTGGTGTAAGGGATGTTCTGGCTAGTGAAACATTCTTTCGCAAAATTCTTCAAAGTCGTCTAGAAGTCGCGAATTGCCGTTTTGAATTCCGTGAAGCATCAAACGATCAAGAGCGATTAGAAGAAGTGCATATGGCTGGCGGAACAAAACACATCGTTTTTGAAAATGGGGTTTATTGCGTTCCGGAGAACGGGAATATATGATAAGAGAAGCAAAGCGTGCATAAACTGAATTTCTGGCATGTAAAGAAGAGTGCAAACTCTTCTTTTTGTCATAGAGGGAATAGAGTTTCGCGGGCTGAGGAGGAAACCGAATGGATATATTAGTGGAAAAAGCGATTCTTGTGGGCGTTCAATTGCAACAAGATTTGCATTTTGAATACGAAATGGAAGAACTGCATAATTTGGCGGAAGCGTGCGAAGTCCAAGTGGTGGGGGAAGTGATGCAAAATTTAGAGCGCATCCACCCGGCTACTTATGTGGGCAAAGGGAAAGTGGAAGAAATCAAAGCGTTTTACGAAGAAGCGGAAGCGAATCTCATCATCTTTAATGATGAATTGTCGCCGTCGCAAATTCGGAACCTTGAAGAAGAGTTGGAATGCAAAGTCATCGACCGGACGATGCTTATTTTGGATATTTTCTCACGCCGAGCCAAAACGCGGGAAGCTCAAGTGCAAGTCGAGTTGGCACAATTGCAATACATGCTGCCACGCCTTATCGGATTGCGAGCATCACTTGGACGCCAAGGCGGCAGCAGCGGCGGTGGGTTTGCGAACCGGGGCGCTGGTGAAACGAAGTTGGAGCTTGATCGCCGGAAAATTGAAGATCAATTATCCAAACTGCGTAAAGAGCTGGAACACATTCGCGCACAGCGTGAAACGCAGCGCAAGCAGCGGACCCGGACGGGGACACCGGTTGTGTCACTTGTCGGTTATACAAATGCAGGGAAATCGACGATCATGAATGGGCTATTGGCTAAGACGGGTCAAGATGAAGAGAAAAAGGTGTTTGAAAAAGACATGCTGTTTGCCACGCTTGAAACATCGGTAAGAAAAATCGTCTTAGAAGACAATAAGCATTTCTTGCTGTCGGATACGGTCGGGTTCGTCAGCAAACTGCCGCATCACTTGGTGAAAGCTTTCCGCTCGACGCTTGAAGAAGCGCGCAATTCGGACCTATTATTGCATGTCGTTGACGTTTCCAATGCAGAGTATCGGCACATGATGGATGTCACGAATGCGACTTTGCACGAAGTTGGCGTTGAAAACGTGCCGACCTTGTTTATCTACAACAAATCGGATCTAGCGGGGGTCCCGTATCCGAAAGTCAGTGGTGATGGCTTATGGATTTCTGCTAAAGACGGCAGAGGGTTGGATGAATTACTAGAAGTCATCAAGCAATATGTTTTTGCTGGCCATGTAACGTGCAGAATGCTCATTCCTTATGACAAAGGGGATATCGTAGCGTACTTGAGCGAATCGGCAACCATTATGGAAACTGAATATGAAGAAAATGGAACGCTCATCAAAGTCGAACTGGGAAGTATCGATTACGACCGTTTCCAGAAATACGTCATCGGAAAATGAAAAAGGGAGCACTTGCCATGAATGGCGAGTGCTCCTTTTGCTTTCTTATAGAAAGAATCGTTAATTTTGGAACTGGATGCGGTGGAGATTAGCGAAAATGCCATTTTTTTCGAGCAATTCACTATAGCCGCCTTGTTCGGCAATGCCGTCTTCTGTGACGACAATTACGCGATCTGCGTCGCGAATAGTCGCTAGGCGATGGGCAATGATGAGCGTCGTACGATTTTCTGCAAGTTCCGCGAGTGCTTCTTGGATGATGCGTTCGGTTTCGGTATCAAGAGCAGACGTCGCTTCATCCAGAATCAGGATAGGTGGATTTTTCAAAAACATGCGTGCGATGGCAAGGCGTTGCTTTTGACCGCCTGATAGTTTCAAGCCGCGTTCGCCGATTTGCGTATCATAGCCGTCCGGTAGCTTCCTCACGAAGTCCTCCAAATGTGCTTTTTTCGCAGCTGCCAGAATTTCTTCCTCGCTGGCATTGCGTTTTCCATAAGCGATGTTTTCGCGTATTGTGCCAGTGAATAAGAAGACGTCTTGCTGTACGATGCCGATATGCGAGCGCAAAGAATGCATGGTCATCTTGCGGATATCAATGTTATCGATTTTAATGCTGCCTTGTTGAATGTCATAAAAGCGTGGGATGAGCGAGCAGATGGTCGTCTTGCCTGCTCCGGATGGACCGACGAATGCGACGGTTTCACCGGAGCGTACGGCCAAATCGATGCCATTCAGTACACTTTTATGTTCATCGTAGGCGAAATGAACATCTTCAAAAACGATGTTGCCTTCTAGTCTAGTGACGTCGACTGCATCCGGGTGATCCAGAACTTCCGGTTCTTGGTCGAGTAATTCGCGGAATCGACCGAAACCGGCCATTCCTTTGGGATAAAGCTCCAGCAAAGCGCTGATTTTATCAATCGGTTTGATGAGCACGTTGAGGAACAATACGAAACTGACCAACTCGCCATAGGATAATTCGTTCTGGTAATTGAGCCAGGCGCCATAAACAAGAACGAGTAGTGTTAAAAGCCGAGTCATCATGTAAATGCTGGAATGCGTTGCCGCCATGACTTTGTAAGCCACAAGTTTGGCTAAACGGAAGCGGCCATTGTCTTTTTTGAAACGGCTGATTTCAAATTCTTCATTCGTGAAAGACTGAACGACCCGTGCGCCGGAAACACTATCCTCGACACGGCCGTTTACATCGGCGATTTTACCATACATACTGCTCCAAGCTTCGTTCATCTTGATGTTGCAATACGTAATGAGCCAGATCAGGAATGGAATGACGATTAAAGTGACCAATGCGAGTTTCGGGTTGATCCAGAACATAATGCCGAATGCTCCGAAAAATGTCATGATGGCAATGAAGAAATCTTCAGGGCCGTGATGGGCAAGTTCGCCAATGTCGAACAAATCATTGGTGATGCGGCTCATGATGTGGCCAGTCTTGACGTTATCGAAAAAGCGAAAAGATTGGCGCTGCACATGCGTGAACAATTCCTCGCGCATATCGGTTTCGATATTGATGCCGAGTTTATGACCGAGAAAACTAACAATGTATTGCAGGAAGGTGCTCAGCACAAATACGGCAAGGAGTAGGATGCTGACTGCGACAATTGTATTCCATTCGCCGCTTGGTAATAAGTCGTCGATAAACCATTGGACCGCAACGGGGAAAGCCAATTCCAGTATGGCGACAATTACCGCGCTAGTGAAATCGATGATGAAAAGCCGTTTGTGGGGTTTATAATACGTGAAAAACTGTTTTAATTTCATTAGAAGATTCACCTCGGAAGTTTTGTTCTAAGAAAAAGTATAAGCCAATTTATCCGATTACACGACAATTATTTCTAAAGGCGAAATATTTAAGGGGATGGGAATAAAGTAAATGCTGC
>JBFIXY010000015.1:0-14512 GCA_041605655.1 Planococcus sp. (in: firmicutes)
AGCATGCGGTTTTCCCATGAGGATATTGGATTTAACAGAATCACTAAACAAGATCGAATCTTGCAGGACCAATCCAATTTGGTCGCGCAGCGTATGGATTGTGACGTCACGCAAATCATGGTCGTCCATATATATGCCGCCCTCTGTAACGTCATAAAATCTAGGGATCAGTGACACGATAGTCGATTTTCCGCCCCCGCTCATCCCGACGAACGCAATCGTTTCACCAGGTTTAACGGTGAAGTTCAAATTGGACAAGACTTCGGTTCCTCCATTATTGTACCGGAAAGAGACATCGCGGAATTCCAGTTTGCCGTCGACCACTTTTAAATCTTTTGCCCCTTCTCGGTCCGTCACTTCGTATTCTTCGTCAACCAACTCAAACACACGGTCCATCGACGCAATCGCCTGTGTCAACGTTGTCGAAGAATTCACTAAGCGCCGAAGCGGACTATAAAGCCGTTCAATATAAGCGATAAACGCCACCATTGTACCAAGCGTCAAATTGCCTTGGATCACTTGGTACCCCGCAAATCCGATGACAAGCAACGGGGCGATATCGGTGATCGTATTGACCACAGCAAATGCTTTTGCGTTCCATTTTGTATGATCAATCGCTTTTTCCAGGAAAGCATCATTCGTATCATCAAATAATTTTTGCTCGTGTTTCTCGAGTGCAAAACTTTTAATGATGCTCATTCCTTGAACGCGTTCGTGTAAATAGCTTTGGACATTCGCCAGTGCTTGCGAACGGTCCCGTGTTAAATCACGGAGTCGGCCGAAGAAGAATTTCACACTGAATGCATAGAAAGGGAACGCCAATAGTGCAACGATCGTCAGCTTCACATCCATCGATAGCATGATGCCAATAGCTATCAAAATTGTCGCTAAGTCGAGCCATAAATTCATAAGCCCGATCATCACGAAATTTTTCGTCTGCTCGACATCGTTGATCACGCGTGAAATAATTTCACCAGCCCGTGTGTTCGCGTAATACCGCAAGCTTAATCGCTGCATATGTCCGTACAAGTGTTGACGGATATCGTAAAGGATTTTATTACTCACATATTGGGCGTAATATTGTCGGAAGTATTCGATCGGCGGTCGGAAGATAAAAAACAAAATTGCTGTTCCGCCGAGCCACCAGTAAAGCTGCTCCAATTTTTCACTACTGGATAAACTATCTGCACCGATAATGTCATCGATAACGATTTTGATCAATAGAGGAATGAACAACGGAATCGCAAATTTAAAAATACCGATGATGATTGTCAAGACGATCTGCCAAGTATAAGGCTTCACAAATTGCATATAGCGCTTCGTACTGTTCATCGCTTTCACTCCAATCTCTTCAAAACGAAAAACCTGTTGGCAAGCAACAGGTTTTTCGTTTAATCACTAAATCGGCATTGCCGGTGAAAATCGTACCGGCTCGTCCATACTTCGATGAAGTCCGGGGCAAAGGGGCCTCTCCGCTGCTTAATCCAGCCAATCAGCTTTTCCACATTGCGGTGGAGAATTTGGTCGATCACTTCCGGATAACCCATCTGCCTTTTATGGTCTTCATATTCGTCTTCGTCTAGCAAGGTGTACGACATATCAGGAAACACTTTAACATCCAAGTCATAATCGATGTACTTTAACGATCCGTTATTATAGACGAATGGAGAACTCACATTGCAATAATAATACACTCCATCGTCGCGCAGCATGCAAATGATATTGAACCAATGTTCTGCATGGAAATAGCAAATTGACGGCTCTCGCGTCAACCATGTCCTGCCATCCGATTCAGTGACCATTGTTCGCTCATTTGCACCGATCACTATGTTATTCGTCCCTTTCAATACTGTAGTTTCTTGCCAGACACGGTGGATTCGGCCGTTGTGTTTGTAACTGTGGATTTGTATCGTTTCTCCCTCCACGGGAATCGCCATGTCCATCCCACCTTTTCGCCTAACCGTATATATTTTTATTGTCTCCGTAATTATATCAATCAATTCTGAAAACATACAGTGAAAAGACAAAAAGGCTCACGAACAGCTTTTTTACATGACGATTGAACGCCCGCCATCGACGATAATCGTCTGTCCCCGGATCATATCTGCATGGTCAGAAATCAGGAATAGCGCCGCCTTGACCATGTCATCGATTTCGACCATTCTGCCTGCAGGAGTATTGACACGTGCGTCATTAAGCAATTCTTCACGGTTCGGGAAATGCGTCAACGCCTCAGTATCAATGGCGCCGCCGGAAACGGTATTGACCGCAATTCCTTTTGGTGCCAATTCAACCGCCAAATAGCGCGTAATTGACTCAACTGCAGCTTTGGATACGCCGATAGTCGTGTAATTTTCCAAATAGCGAATAGACCCCAATGAGCTGATGCCGATGATTTTTCCACCGTTGTCCATTAATTTTGCCGCTTCTTGTGCACCGAACAACATCGCCTTTGCATTGATGTTCATCGTCCAATCCCAATGCGACTCTTCTAATTCCATGACTGGACGAAGTACGCCTGATGCTGCATTTGATACAAAGACATCCAAGCGGCCAAATTCTTCTTTGATCGTCTCGAACATCCCTCGTAATTTTTCTACATCGCCTACATTGGCGCGGACAAGCAATGCTTTTTGACCTCTTGCTTCGATTTCTTTCACGGTATCAAGCGCAGCCGTTTTACTGCGTGCATAATTGACCACGATATCATAACCTTGTTCTGCAAGAGCAATCGCCAATGCTTTGCCGAGCCCTCTGCTGCTGCCTGTTACCAACGCCACTTTTTGATCCGCCATATTCACACATCTCCTCTTTGTTGTAAAGCCTCTTTCATTTTTCGGACCGGTCCTGCGACCGGAAGCAATTCGAGTTCATCTGCTGTCACCCATTTCATATGGGACGGAACAGTCAGGTTTTCTCCTTGCGCAATAAATCCATCCACATTCCATGTTAAATGAGAGAAGACATGTTTGAAAGAAGTAATTTGCTCCGTTTTATCCACGGTCCCATTGAAGTTTTCCGACAAGTGCTCCTCTAGACCACCAGGAAGGATTGCCCCTCCCATTTCAACCATAGGAAATTGCCACATATTCGCCAACAGACCTGATTCCGGTCTTTTTTCCATTAATACTTTCTCACCATTCCGGATTGCGAGCATCGCATAATGTAGCTCTTTGCTTTTTTTCGCTTTCGTTTTTATCGGCAGTTCATGCTGCCGTCCTTCGTGAAATGCTCCACATTGTTCACGAACAGGACAAAGCAGGCATTTTGGTGAAGTCGGTGTACAGATTAACGCTCCCAACTCCATCAATCCTTGGTTAAAGAAAGAAGGATTTTCATGGCTGATGATGTCCATTACGGCATCTTCGAATGTTTTTCGGGTTTTCGGCTTGGCGATATCTTCCTCAACCAGCAGGATCCGCGAAAGCACGCGCATGACGTTGCCATCTACCGCATGTTCAGGAATTCCATAAGCAATACTTAAAACGGCTCCCGCCGTGTATGGTCCGACTCCTTTTAAAGTGGAGATGTCCTTGCGTGTTGATGGCACGATTCCATTGTACTTTTCCGCTACTTCTTTCACACCTGCTTGAAGGTTGCGCGCCCGGGAATAATAGCCTAGGCCCTCCCATTGTTTAAGCAACACTTCTTCTTCAGCATTCGCTAAATCGTTTAAAGTAGGGAATTTCTCCACAAACCGTTTATAATAAGGAATAACCGTATCGACCCGCGTTTGTTGCAACATGATTTCCGAGATCCAAATTTGATACGGATCTGCAGTTCTCCGCCACGGCAAATCACGTTTTTCAATGGCAAACCAGTTGATTAAATCATCTTGGAATTTTTTGCTATTAAATTCTATTGGTATTGCCTCCATTCGCTTAGATTATACGCCCTGAATCCGGGTATAGATTTTATATAGGGAATGTTATTATTTTAACAAAATTTACGATAGACGACCAAATTTCGCCGCCAATGAAAGGGGATGATGCAATGGATACGGGTACACATATTGTCATGGGCATCGCCCTTGGCGGTCTTGCAATGGCGGACCCGGTTGTAGCGAGCCATCCAGCAACCGCAACTGCTGTCATTACAGGAACCATCATCGGCTCCCAAATACCGGACATCGATACCGTTTTAAAACTTCGCAGCAATGCGATTTATATACGACATCACCGCGGCGCGACCCATTCAATTCCAGCCGTGCTTTTATGGCCGATTGCGCTGACTGCTACAATCGGATTCATATTCCCCTCGGCTGATATGCTCCACCTGTGGATGTGGACATTTCTTGCGGTGTTCCTGCATGTTTTTGTCGATATTTTCAATTCGTATGGAACCCAAGCATTGCGTCCATTCTCAAATCGTTGGGTTGCACTTGGCGTTATTAACACGTTTGATCCGATCATCTTCGGTCTCCATTTGATTGCCTTGATGTTCTGGGCATTCGGTTCGCATCCCGTTTGGACGATGGCCATCCTCTATATCGTGTTGTTGATCTATTATATTATCCGGTTTGCATTACAAGACGCTGTTGAGCATGCAGTGCGTAATACCATTCCAGATACGACGAACATCATCGTAGCACCGACCATCCGTTTTTTCGAATGGCGCATCGCTGCCGATACGGAGCAGCATCATTACGTAGGTCGTGCCTATGGCCGTTCCATCAATATTTACGATAAATTCTTAAAACTGGATTTACCAAAAGACAATGATTTGTTCCAAACCGCGCTAAAAGACAAAAACTTGGCCGCTTTCGTGTCATTTTCCCCGCTTTATCGTTGGGAAATCAATGAATACGACGAAATTTACGAAGTGCGGCTTATCGACCTTCGCTACCGCAGCAATGATTATTACCCGTTTGTCGCGGTTGCGCACCTCGATCAAGATTATAATGTCGTCAATTCCTATACCGGTTGGATTTTCAGCGAAGACAAGCTGAGGAAGAAACTCGATTTCAGCCATAACTGAATACAATTTTAAAGTTAAACTTCTTAGATAATCGATATTCCGCAAAACAGCCCCGCTTTCCTGCGGGCTTGCGCCGAACTAACTCGTGCTAACGCCCGAGTGGATTTCGACACTTCGCTTTCCCGCGGGAGTCGGAGCTGCTTTGCTTCATATTCGGAGATTTCAAATACTACAGATACTTCTATTCAAATATTCCATTAAAAATATTTTCCGTAAAACTCATCTTTGAATAAAGCAGTTAACAGTTTCCTGAAATGAATTTCTTATATTTTCTCAATTGCTCTTAAAAAACGCACACAACCGTATGCTCTTTTTAAGAGTGTTGAATAAGTTAATAACCTACTACATTTCAAAGAAACAGGCGCATTAATTACCCACTGATATAAATGAAGTGTCTAAGTATTTGGAGAAGCGTTCGCTCGACTCCTGTGGGAGCAGCGAAGCGATGGGTTTGAGAGACCCCGCAGGCAAGGTTTGACCGAAACTCATACGGTCGAACCTTTGCGACGAAGCTAGCGTAGCGATGCAGAGACAGGAGCACATGGTTTTCATAGCGGACGAGGAGGCTCGATTCCCACCCCACGGAAAGCGAGCGATAAGCTTCGGAAAATACGGTTGTTCAGAACTTTCTCGACAGCCTAAAAAAACGCACACAGCCGTGTGCGTTTTTTTAATTCACTGAGTCGTTTATAAGATGTGCGTATTTCGGGTTGTTGCCGGCAAATTCGTGGATTTTGTCGCCATAGCTTTCAATCCATTGGCGGATAACTTTTTCAACAACAGCCGTCCCTTGATAATCATATCCCGCTTTCGCATACGATGCTTCAAAATCTGAAACGAGAAGCTCGATCCATGTACGTGCTTTCTCCTCGGTCAGATTCGGGTTTTTTTCCAATAATTCAATCGTCAATTCATCAATTGTTTCATTCATTAGTTTACTTCCCCTCTTTCAGTGGGCGCAGCATCGAAATCGGCAGCGCTTCTGCGAATTTTTCTCCGCCAAGGCGATAGCCCCATGCAAAGCGTCCTTTTAAATAGTCAATCTGGAAATACACATTCGGATCTCCCTCGATCCGGTAAACTTCGCCTTTTTTGAAGTCTTCCGGATCCAGCAAATATGCAGCAGCCATTACAGCTTTACGCTCTAACACTGCAAATTCGTTGATGATGCCAAGTTGCTCCGCTTTGCGGGCCTTTTCTTTCAAGCGCCCGATTTCCGCGCGCAATTCGTGTTCATTCATATCGCTATATCGTTTTTCTTCAGTCATCTTCCTGCTCCTTTTTCTCCAAATATTCGTTAATGACTTCGCTCGGGAACCCTTTTTGATAAAGGCCTTGTTTCACTTTCGATTTCAAGTCGTGGCCTGATAGCTTATTGCTGTGCTTATGCCACAATTTATCGCCTTGTTCAGCGACACTCTCCGCCCATTGATCTTCGTCTTTTTCCAAGTCGAGATCCGCTATTGCCTGTTTGATGAGCGTGTAGGAATAGCCTTTGCGCATTAACGAATCATTGATTTTTTGCTTGATTTGGCTCGGTGTTTTCGCACTTTCTTTTGCTGCGATTTTTTCAGCCAAGCCTTTGGCAACTTCTAATTGCTGTTCTTCAGAATAGGAATCCAAGACGTCTTTTTGCACTTGTTTATCAATTCCCCTCTTTTGCATATCCTGCTGAATGGCCTTAGGGCCTTTTTTGCTGGATTTCACTTGCGTACGCATCAGCGCTTCTGAAAATGCGCGGTCGTCCAAAAAATTCAAAGTGTATAGTTTTTTTATGGCTTCGTCGATGACGGCCTCGCCAAATTCTTTTTCTTTAAGTTTCTTGCGCACTTCACCTTCACTGCGCATCCGAAAGCCCAAATAATACAGGGCTTTGTTATAAGCTTTGCGGACTTCGTCTTCGAAATTGATTTCTTCGAGCGTCCATTGGTCGACTTCTTTGCCTTTGGTCAGTTGATACCGGATTAACACGGATTCGTCGACACTAAAGGCGAACTTTTCCTCCAGGTAGATATTGTATCGTTCTGGATTGTTCTTTCCTCGCGTGATTTTAGAAATAATCGGCATTTACCGGCACCTCTCTTCTTTATTCATTATACCCTTTCAAGTGCTTAAATGCATCGATTCAGGGTAATGTAAAAGAAACGGAGGCGATGAGAAATGAAGATTGCAATTACTGGCGGCACAGGCTTTTTAGGCAAAGAATTGACACGGCTTTTCCATTCGAATGGCCACATCGTATACATTTTGACGAGAAGCCCTAGAGAATCGACACCGAACACCAAATACGTCCAGTGGCTGACAGAAGGAGCCACTCCTGAAAGGCAACTTGAAGGCATTGACGCCATCATCAATTTGGCAGGATCCTCTATCAATGATGGACGTTGGAGCGAACAGCAGAAACGGGAAATTTACAATAGCCGCATGGAAGCGACAGAGGAAGTATTGCGCATTATCGACAAATTGATCTACAAACCGCAAACTTTGATCAACGCTAGCGCCATTGGCATTTATCCTGCTTCTGAATCGGCTACTTATACAGAAACTTCTCCAGAAAGAGGAACTGATTTTCTGGCGCGCACAGTTATTGACTGGGAAAACCTCGCTGATCACGCCAAAGTGCATGGTGTACGTGTAGCTTATGGTCGCTTCGGCATCTTACTTGGAAAAAATGCAGGAGCGCTGCCGCTCATGGCGCTGCCTTATAAATTGTTTGTCGGCGGCACAGTTGGATCTGGACGCCAGTGGGTTTCTTGGGTTCATGTTTCTGACGTTGCGCGGGCGATTCAATTTGCGTTGCAGACAAAAGAACTGGAAGGGCCATTCAACGTCACAGCACCGCAGCCAGAGCGCATGAAAGAATTCGGCAAAGAAATCGGTCATGCTTTACACCGACCTCATTTAATCCCGGTTCCTGCCATTGCTTTAAAAATTGTGCTGGGCGACAAAAGCCGTCTCGTATTGACCGGCCAGCGTGTCGTACCGAGAGTGCTCGAACAATTGGGCTTCGAATTCAATTTTCCGGATTTGCCTTCAGCACTGGCTGATATTTATAAATAAGACTATAATGAAGGGATGATTAGATAAAGGACGTGACTGAATGAACGAAAAACCCATTATCGAAGAAGGCATGAAATTTCCTTTGACGATCAAACGACTTGGCATCAATGGCGAAGGCATCGGCTATTTCAAACGAAATGTCGTGTTTGTGCCCGGTGCATTACCCGGTGAAGAAATTACTGCACAAGTAACGACAGTCAAACGCAATTTCGCGGAAGCGCGCATTTTGAAAATGCGCACCGCTTCCCCTCACCGCCAAACGCCGCCTTGTCCAATTTATGAAGCGTGCGGCGGCTGCCAATTGCAGCATCTGGAATACAGCCAGCAATTGGTCGAGAAACGTGACCTTGTCATGCAGGCATTGGAGCGCTACCTGAAAGGTGTTAATGTCAAAGTTGAAGAAACGATCGGCATGGAAGACCCGTGGCGTTACCGCAACAAGAGCCAGTTCCAGACTCGCTTGAAAGGTCAGAAAGTGATTGCCGGCCTATTTGCTGAAGGATCTCATCAATTGCTTGATATCGACGAATGCATCGTGCAACATCCCGATACGACGGTCATCACTAATGCAGTGAAACGCATATTGGAAGACTTGAAAATGCCGATTTACGACGGCAAGACCATGAAAGGCATCATCCGAACGATTGTCGTGCGCACCGGTGTCCAGACTGGAGAAATCCAACTTGTGCTTGTAACGACACGTGCGAAGTTACCGCATAAAGAACTATTGCTTGAAAAACTGCAGAAAATCGATACCAATCTTGTATCGATTGTCCAGAACATCAACAAAGAAAAAACTTCGCTGATTTTTGGCGACGAAACTGTCACTTTATACGGCAAAGATACGATCCACGAAGAATTGGGCGAACTTGCTTTCGATTTATCGGCTCGCGCATTCTTCCAATTGAATCCGACGCAAACCGTAAAACTATACGATGAAATCAAACGCGCGGCGCAGTTAACTGGCAACGAGTCGATTGTCGATGCTTATTGTGGAGTTGGCACAATCGGTTTATGGCTTGCAGATGGCGCGAAAGAAATCCGCGGCATGGACGTCATTCATGAAAGTGTCGTCGACGCGAAAGCTAACGCGAAAAAGCAAGGCATTACCGCGAAGTATGTTACCGGCACCGCCGAGAAATGGCTTGAATTATGGAGCAATGAAGGATTTGTACCGGACGTTCTAACCGTCGATCCACCTCGTACCGGCTTGGATGATTCTTTATTGAAGACGATTTTGAAAGTCCAGCCGAAACGCTTTGTCTACACATCATGCAACCCTTCTACCCTAGCGAAGGACTTGCAACAATTAACAAAAGTCTACGACATCAAATATATTCAACCTGTAGATATGTTTCCGCAAACAGCGCAAGTCGAAGCCGTTACATTGCTTGAAAGAAGAAAATAAACTTTAAAACGTAAAGGACACGGACGCCAACTGGCTGTCCGTGTCCTTTTTGTTCGGCTGCATCTTGTTTAATAAGCGGCTTGTGTTTTGGGTCTTCCGCGTATAAGGATCAGTAAAAACAACAGCAATAACATTACTGAGATCAACAATAGAAAACTTAAACCGCTCGCATATTCAATAAAAAGTCCGCCGAGAAATGGTCCGGATAGACTGCCGATGCTGAAAGCGATGCCGCACAACAGATTGCCCGTCGGCAGCAATTCTTTTGGCAATAAGTCCGCCATAAAGGAAATCCCGAGTGAAAACATGGAACCGACGCACATGCCAGCTGCCGCAAAAAATCCCACCGTTAGCCAAACTTGGGTTTCGAAAAAGCTGGCTGTGCCAAATGCCAAAGTTCCTCCAATCAATCCGTACAATAAAACTTTGCGCCGACCTATCCGGTCACTCAAAGCACCTAGCGGCAATTGAGTCGCAATTGCTCCCAAAGAAAAGGCTGCCAACATAAACGAAACCATTCCAACTTCAATCGATTGCCGCAATGCATAAACTGGAAAAATCGCGTGTATGGATGCTTCCAGGAAACCATAGCCGAGCGGCGGCAAAAATGCGACCCAGGCAATCACCAATGCTGCTTTAAAGCGGCTGATCACCCCTTTTTTCGCCATCGCTCCGACTGACACCTCTGGAAAATCATTGTCTAGAAAGAAAACGAGCGACCACGCCATTAAGCACAACAGCCCGGAAATGATGAATGGCAACGCTTCGAAAATATTGATCAACGGTACAAAAAGAGGTCCTGAGCCGAACCCGATGCTAAAAGACATGCCGTAGATCGCAATGTTGCGCCCTAACCGGTGCTGCGGAGAAAAACTCGTAATCCACGTTTGCGTAGAAAAATGCAACGCCTGATCCCCCACGCCAATAAGAATGCGCAAAGCGAACCAGAAGAAAATACTTTTCCATAATGGAAACAATAATAAAGAAACGATCACCAAGCCCCCGCCAGCCAATAAAAGCGGCTTGTAGCCGAACCGGCGTAATTGCGGCTCCATGAACGGTGCAACCACCAGTGTCCCGATATAAAGACCGGTTGCGCTGAGGCCATTCAATGCTGAGGACACGCCGTCTTGTTCAAAAATCACTGCAATTAGCGGCAGCAGCATACCTTGGGAAAACCCCGAAATGGAGACGATTGCGACCAAAATCCAAAATCGGCCTCTCCCGCTTTTCAGTAAATCTTTCATAATTCCTCCTAGTGCAAGCACGTTCTTTTGATTTTAAATGGAATTCAGCTACAATTTTAACACAAGGAGGAGATAACAAAATGAAATTCACAATGACAGAGAATGGGTTTTCAGGCGATTTACCTTATGGAACGTTAAATGTATCAACAAATGAGGAGCATGGTTTCCGTCCTTATCAATTAATGGTCGCTTCATTGGCTATATGTAGCGCAGGAGTGCTGCGGAAAGTATTGGAGAAGAAGCGGACGCCGGCAGAAGATATTCAAGTGGAAGTAAAGGAAATCGTGCGCATTGATGAAGAAGCTGGTCGTCTTGCGAAAGTGCACCTGCATTTCATCATCAAGGGTGATATCAACGAATCCAAAATGGATCTTAACCTGGAGCTAACGCGAAAAAATTGTTCTATGGTGCGATCTGTGGAAGATAGCATGGAAGTAGTGGAAACTTACGAACTTATTCAATAACAAATAAGGCTCAGTCCGTGTCTGATTATCAGATCGCGGCTGAGCCTTTACGTTTCTTCAATATCCTCTTGTTTTTTCATAGCTCCAATTTCTTCGGCTAAGATGCCGGCGAAATGTACGAATCCCCTCCTTTGTGTACTTACGCGATTGGTTTCGTCGATTCCCTTCGGCCTCCCCTCGCTGTTGATTAACCTTAATCTAACATAGAAAAATAATTAAGTAAATATTCAAAACATTAAATCTAAGAAAATCACACTTATTACCTATAAGAATTCAGTTTCTAAAGATTATAGCGAAATGAAGCAATACAGCTACTAAGCTAGCGTAGCGATGCAGAGACAGAAGCATAAGGTTTTCTTCACTGCATTGCCTTATATCAAAAAGATTTCCTCGCATGTCGAATGCTGATCGATCTGCTATACCTTCACCCTATTGATCACTGGGATGAACAGTAAATTATTCAATTCGTTAATCTTGCATAGCTTTTATTGAAAAAAAGCTATATTTCCGCTAGTATTAGGTGTGGAAAGAGGTGTGCCAAATGGGAAAATCCATCACGAATAGAGAACAGCAAGTGGATTACATGAAACAGCGATTAAACATCTTCCTAGAAGTATTGGATACCATCGAACCGGAACATACGGAACTTGAAGATATTGACCGGCTGATTGCTATGGTTGATGACCTTGAAGATAAAATGCAACAATTCAAGTCTCGTCCAACTGAAGAGAAATAATACGAACTATAACCGCAGCCATTTTGGCAGCGGTTTTTTTCATGCCTTTTCTTAGTTCAATAGACAAAAAATTCGAATAACTATGTGGTAGTATAGAGAAAAAGATCGGACAATTAAGGTTCAAGCGTTGGTACATCTCCAAGAAGGAGGCGCAGACATGGCTTTTTTCCGTACTCATATCGAATTGATCGCTGCTATCGTTTCAGGCATCTTAATCTTGGTCGCCTATTATTTAGAAGTACAAGAACTCAGCGCTTTTTACCCTGTTGCCTATTTGCTGGCGTTTGGTATAGGCGGTTATGCCAAAGCAAAATACGGCATTAAAAAAACGATCGAGCATAAAGATCTCAACGTGGAAATTTTAATGATCTTAGCGGCAGTAGGCGCATCCATAATCGGCTATTGGACAGAAGGTGCGATTTTAATCTTCATCTTCTCATTGAGTGGCGCGCTTGAAACATACACGATGAACAAAAGCCGGAAGGAAATTTCCATGTTAATGGATTTGCAGCCGGAAGAAGCCTGGCTCCTAAAGGATGGAAAAACGGAACGAGTGCCCGTAAAGCAATTGAATACCGGCGACATTGTGGCAGTCAAACCGGGCGAACGCATACCGGTTGATGGCACAATCCATACGGGACAGAGTGCCGTAGATGAATCCGCTATTAACGGGGAATCGATTCCCGTTTCAAAGTACGAGCAGGACAACCTTTTTGCAGGAACTGTCAATTTAACCGGCGCCATAACAATGGTGATGACAAAACCAAGCTCAGAAACGCTTTTTCAAAAAATCATTGAATTGGTTCAGTCCGCTGAAAGTGAGAAATCCCCTTCCCAGCAATTTATCGAGCGCTTTGAAGGCCCTTATGTAAAAGTGGTGCTTGTGGTGTTTGTCTTGATGATGTTCCTGCCTCATTTCATCTTCGGGTGGGATTGGAATACGACAATTTATCGTGCGATGGTGTTATTGACTGTCGCTTCCCCGTGCGCTGTCGTTGCTTCCATCACGCCCGCTACTTTAGCAGCCATTTCAAATGGCGCCAAAAGCGGCATCATTTTCAAAGGCGGCGTGCATATCGAGAATTTGAGCAAAGTGCAAGCCATCTCTTTTGATAAAACAGGCACTCTGACACGCGGCAAACCTGAGGTCACCGATTTTGTGATAAGGGACGGCGTTGACCGAGAAGAACTTATGGCCAAAGTTGCCGGTATTGAATCTCAATCGAATCACCCACTCGCAAAAGCGATAACAGACTTCATCGTCCGCCAAGGAATAGCACCACTTCGCAACGTCCGAATCGAAGACGTGCCTGGCCATGGCTTGAAGGCATTCATCAAAGGAGAAGAATTGCTGGTCGGAAAACCTGGATTTGTCGGAGCAGATGATGCGGAAATTTTCGAAGGAGGCATTCTGGCCAAATTAGCCAATCAAGGCAAAACGGTCACTTTTGTTAGAAACAAGGATGAGATTCTAGCAGCTATGGCCTTAAAAGACACTGTGCGTGATATCGTCAAAACCACCATACGCGAATTGAAGAACAACGACATCCATTGCCGTATGTTGACAGGTGATAATGCAAAAACCGCCAAAGCGATTTCCGATGAAACCGGCGTGGATGACTATATTGCGGAATGTCTGCCAGGTGATAAAGTCACCCATATTAAAACGATGCTGGATGAATATGACACCGTTGTAATGGTGGGCGACGGCATTAATGACGCCCCAGCGCTGGCAACTGCCACAGTGGGTATTGCCATGGGAGAAGGAACAGATGTAGCCCTTGAAACAGCGGATATCATCTTAATGAAAAATGATTTATCACGCATCGCCTACTCGATCCGGCTAGCAAAAAAAATGCAGCGTATCGTCAAACAAAACATCTATTTTTCCGTTGGCGTCATCATCGTCCTAATCACCTCGAATTTCTTTCAAGCCATCACATTGCCATTTGGCGTCATCGGTCACGAAGGCAGCACCATCCTCGTTATCTTGAACGGCTTGCGGATGTTGAACCGGAATGTTTGACCATAAAAAAGAACCCGCGAACCAATTCAGGTTTCGCGGGTTTTTCGCATCATTGCTAGTTTATTTCGTCTGCCTTGCATCACTGCATTGAATTGGCCACCAATCAATAACAGCATCGCGGAAATATACAGCCATAGCAACAGCAGAATAATACCTCCGATGCTGCCATATGTCGCTGAGAAATTACCGAAATTATTGATATAAATAGAAAACCCATAGGAAATGACAAGCCAGCCGATGGTTGTGAAGGCTGCCCCGCCAAGAACACTTCGCACATCCAACCTAACATTCGGTGCAATCCAGTAAATGACCGAACAGACGATAAAGATGATGATAAATGGGATTGTATAGCGGATGATTCCCCACACTTCCAGAAAACCGGCCTCTAGACCCAAATAACTGAATAACAACAGCCCAATTTGACGTCCAAAAATCGGCAACACAAGTGCCACAATAATAATGAATATCAGTAAAATTGTCGATAAGATCGACATACCACGGGCAATTAACAACGGCCTGCTCTCTGCCACTTCGTAGGACTTATTCAACGAGTTGATCAACGCATTCATCCCGAGGCTTGCTGTCCAAATGGTG
>JBFIXY010000016.1:0-14165 GCA_041605655.1 Planococcus sp. (in: firmicutes)
ACTTCATGAAGAAGATGGTTGGATCGTCTACAAACGTTTTAACGATGTAGAGTCATGGGTCGTTGCGATCAATAATTCATCATCGACGAAAAGCATCAGCATTCCCGCAGAGAAAATCGGCAGCGATAAAGAAATGCGCGGGTTGTTTGAGAGCGATGTTGTACGTCAGGACAGCAATGGCGATTACCGCATAACGCTCGATCGCGAAGTTGCTGACACATTCCACGTAACAGAGGAAAGAGGGCTGAACACGGCATATATGGTAGCCTTAGCGGTTCTGTATCTATTGTTCATGTTGTTTATCTGGTTTGTCTGGAGAAAAGGCAAGCAGCGCAAAGCTGACGAAGCGGCGAAAAATAAGTAAGAAAAAAACCGGCTCCTGAAAGGAGACCGGTTTTTACTATTTAACAGCTTTATAGCCTGCCATATTGATCGGATCTTTTGGTGATGAGTACGGTGGGGCGTAGCTTAGCTCCAGCGCTTGTAAATCTTCAATCGTCAGATCGGCATAAATGGCGGTAGCGATAACATCAATCCGTTTATCGACCCCTTTTCCACCAAAGCACTGGGCTCCCAGAATTTTGCGGGTATCGGGATGATAATGGACTTTTAAAGTCAAACGCGAATGATCCGGATAATAGCCGGCATTTGAATTACCTTTGTGAATGACGGTTTCATATGGGAGCTTATTGTCACGGATCATCTTTTCACTTAAGCCGGTCATAGCGATAGTTTTGGAGAAAACTTTTACAACAGACGTACCGAGGAGACCTCTTTTTGGAATAGCACTTCCTGTTAAATGCCGTGCAATCAAATAAGCTTGGCGGTGGGCTGGCCAGGCAAGCGGTACGCGCTTCGGTGCACCGGTCACCATATCGGTATTCTCAGAAGAATCGCCAAGAGCATAAATGCTGGAGTCGGAAGTTTGCATGAAGTCATTTGTCTTGATACCGCCGGTTTCGCCAATCGGCAATCCGGCTTTTACTGCTAATTCCGTATTCGGTCGGATACCGACACTCATTAATTGGAAATCAGCGTTAAGGGACTCATCATTCGATAAAGTTAACAATTGCCCATCGACATTTTTCAGAGAGACGCCGGTCAGCACATTGACACCGTTCTCGAGGAGTTCAGCTTTGACCAATTCGGACATGTCCTCATCGAGAATGGACATAACGTGCTCAGATCGATGGACCAAAGTCACTTCAATGCCTAGTTTTTTCAAGTTTTCCGCCATTTCGATGCCGATAAACCCGGCTCCTGAGATGCAGCAACTATCGGGCTTATTCGTATCGATGTATTTCTTGATATGTTCCATATCACCGTAACTCCGTAACACAAAAACGTCAGCGGTCGATAATCCGTCGATGGGAGGGACAATTGCGGAACCGCCAGTAGCCAGTATCAGCACGTCAAACGATTCATTGAATTCTTTTCCGGAACCCAAGTTTTTAATGGCAATCGTTTTTTCTGCTTGATTGATTTCTAAAGCTTCGTGGTTCATGAATACGTCGATATTCCGTTTTTCTTTGAAAGAAATTGGGTCGGCCACTAATATAGACTCGGGGTCCTCAATTACGTCTCCAATGACGTAAGGGGTGCCGCAAGCAGCGTAGCTCATTGTCGCGTCACGGTCGAACACTTTAATCGATGATTCTTTATCGTAAAATCGGATCTGCGAGGCAACTGTTGCGCCGCCACCAACTGCTCCAATAATGACAATTTTCCTCATTGTCCGTTCACCTCAGGCTTTCACTTGATTCAGGAAAAAGACAGCGAGTGTTCCAGGCCCGGTATGAGCAGCGATTACTGAACCAATCATGTAGATTTCCACATTTTTCGGTTGGAGCTGTGCTTCGATTTCCTGCTTCAACATTAGCGCATACTCCATATCATCACCATGGCTGATTGAAATTGTTTGTGCACTCCAATCAGTTCCTCGTTCTTTCATTACGTCAACGATTCTTTTTAACACTTTTTTGCGGCCGCGCAGTTTTTCAATCGGCACTAGTTTGCCATCTTCCACATGAAGCAGCGGTTTGATGTTCAACAAGCCTCCAACAAAGGCACTGCCTTTTGATATGCGGCCTCCTTTTGCCATATAATCCAAATCTTCCACTGTAAACAAACTTTCCAAATGAGCGACCATAAAATTAACGTCATCGATAATCGTTGCGAGAGGCTTGCCTTCAGAGCGCAATCGAGCGGCTTCTTTTACAATCATTCCGTAACCGAGTGAAGCTGCTTTGGAATCGATGATCGTCAGATTCAAGCCAGGATAATCTTCACGAACTTGTTCAGCAATCATGACAGCTGTGCTATATGTACCCGACAATTGGGAGGAGAAGGCGATGTATAAACCTTCCTCTCCATCCTTAGCCAATTTCTCAAACGTGTTCATCATTTCTTCTGGTGAAGCTTGAGACGTTTTCGGGTGAATATCAGAACGAATAGCATCGTAAACGGTTTTGGAATGGATTGTTCGGATATCTTCATATTCGGCGTCCCCGATATGGACGCGCAATGGGAAATACTCGACGTTTTCATCGATAAAAAAATGTTTTGGCAAATCAGAAGCACTATCTGCAAATAATCTCAAAAAAATTCCCCTTTTCGTGTGATACCTTTAATATACTTTTTTCGTCAAGTTCAGGCGGTCAATCAGCAATTCAGCGATGCCGTCTTCGTTATTCGATAATGTGATTTCATTGGCGAGATTTTTTAAAGGGCTGATCGCATTGCCCATGGCAACGCCGACGCCTGCATAGTCAATCATTTCAAGATCATTGTCTTCATCGCCGAAAGCGATGATGTTTTCGCGCGCAATGCCGAGCGATTTGGAAACCCGGTCAATGCCGATTGCTTTGTTCATCCCGCTTTTGACGATTTCGATAACATGCCACGGTGCGCCCCATCGGCGATGATCGATTACTTCTGCATGTACATCGGTTAAATGGGCATGAATCGACTCTACTTTTTCATACGGTGCATGTATTAGCAGCGATGTCGGGTCGACGCGCAAATAATTGCGAAGATCTCCGGTCGTAATGCTTGGCTCGCCCATGCTGAAGATGTCCATCAATTTCTCGTCGTGGTGGTGGACATACACGTCATCCAATACTTCTGCGATGATGTTATGGAAATTGAAATCGTGCATGGCATCGACAACTTCGTGAACAACATCCAAGGAAATCGGTGTATGATGCAATCCCCAGTCATTATAGATAGGATGATGGACAAACGCTCCGTTAAAATTGACGATTGGCGTCTGCAAGCCCAATTCTTTATAATAAGTTTCACTGGAACGATAAGGACGTCCTGTAGCAATCATAACTTGGTGGCCTTCTTCAATCGCTTGGAATAATGTTTGTTTGGTTTTAGGGGAAATGATTTTTTGGTCGGTTAATAACGTGCCGTCTAAATCCAATACAATCAGGTGCTGTTTCATGGTATCCGTCTCCTTTCTCTCTACTATATAGTGTAGCGATAAGGGGAGCATTTCGTCAAAGAAACTTGACGGTTACCATAAAAAAAGAGGGAATTTAAGGAAATGGCTGATTGGTTGCCGGTATTTGGCAACATTGATAGGATGTAAGAAAAGGAAGTGAAATCGATGCATGTAGAGAAAGAGAATTGGAATGGCGTTCCGTTATTGCATGTTGTCCCCGATGGTAAGCAGAAAGAGCGTTTGCCGACTGTTATCTTTTTCCACGGACATATGAGTGCAAAAGAACATAATCTGCATTACGCCTATCAAATGGCGGAAAAAGGTGTACGCGTATTATTGCCGGATGCGCATCTTCATGGCGAACGGGAAGAAGGTTTGGATCAGATTCAGATGAGCCTGCGCTTTTGGGAAGTGGTGTTGACGTCGATTGAAGAGCTGGAACGATTAAATCAGGAATTACATAGACAACAATTGGTTTCAGGTGAAATTGGAATCGGTGGTACTTCTATGGGAGGTATTACCACACTCGGCGCGCTGACCGTATATCCATGGATTCAGGCTGCATCGGTCATGATGGGTGCCGCAAATTACGTCCAATTGGCGAAAGGGCAAATGCAGCAATTCGAATCAAAAGGGTTTAAACTGCCTATAACAGCAGAAGAGCGGCGCAATATGCTGCAGACCTTGGAACGTTTTGATGCCACTAAGAACAAATCGATATTC
Source organism: Planococcus sp. (in: firmicutes) (assembly GCA_041605655.1). Taxonomy (GTDB): domain Bacteria; phylum Bacillota; class Bacilli; order Bacillales_A; family Planococcaceae; genus Planococcus. Next base: position 4,172 of record JBFIXY010000016.1, read on the forward strand.
AACAGCCGTCCTGTATTCTTCTGGCACGGTGAGCAAGATACGACTGTGCCATTTTCGCCGATGTTCAGCTTTTATAAAGCGTTGGTAGAAGATTACGAAGAAGTGCCTGAACGATTACACTTTATGCGAGATAAAGAAGCCGGCCACGCTGTCAGCAGAAGTGGAATGCTTGCGGCAACAGACTGGCTCGTGCAGCATACTGCAAAACAATAAGCTGGGGAATTTGAATTGCACGGATTTTTTGTTAAGATAAGAAGAGCAGAAGAAGGAGGGCTTTAAAATGGATCAAGATATGAGAGATAGCATGATGGGCGCATTGGAACAAGTAATCGACCCGGAACTAGGAGTCGATATTGTAAACCTTGGATTGGTCTATGATGTAGATTTATCAGAAGACGGTTTTGGTGTCGTGACAATGACATTAACTTCAATGGGTTGCCCGATGGGACCACAAATTGTTGATATGGTGAAAAGAGCATTATATGAACTTCCTGAAGTTGAAGAAGTCGACGTAAAAATTGTATGGCAGCCTGTATGGGGTAAAGAAAATATGTCGCGCTACGCAAAAATGGCGCTTGGCATCCGTTAAAGCGGATGGACCTACCGGAAATCAATTTCCAGGTAGGTTTTTTTATGGCTTAATTGTTTGCTATTGAAAGAAGAATTTCTTATAATTTAATTAGTCAATAAAGGTCAAACTTTATAAGGAGTGAGGAGAATGGTGCAATTTCAAAACCAGAATCAGGAGCAAAAATCACCACTCGAACAATATGGACGCAATATGGTCGAGCAGGCCAAGAGCGGCAAAATGGACCCTGTGATCGGTCGAGATCAGGAAATTCGCGATGTGATTCGTATTTTATCAAGGAAAACGAAAAACAATCCTGTACTGATCGGTGAACCGGGCGTGGGGAAAACAGCGATTGTTGAAGGGTTGGCTCAGCGGATTGTGCGCAATGATGTACCGGAAGGGTTGAAGGAGCGGATAATTTATGAGCTGGACATGAGCGCATTAATTGCCGGTGCAAAATACCGCGGCGAGTTTGAAGAGCGCTTGAAAAGCGTCTTGAAACAAGTGAAAGATAGTGAAGGTCAAATTATTTTGTTCATTGACGAAATCCATACGATTGTCGGAGCCGGGAAAACAGAAGGCGCCATGGACGCCGGGAATATGTTAAAACCTATGCTTGCTCGTGGTGAATTGTATTGCATAGGGGCGACTACGCTTGATGAATACCGCAAGCATATTGAAAAAGACCCCGCTTTAGAACGGCGCTTCCAACAAGTACTGGTGCGCGAACCATCTGTTGAAGACACAGTGTCGATTTTGCGTGGTTTGAAGGAACGATTTGAACTCCACCACGGTGTACGGATTCATGACCGAGCTATTGTTGCAGCAGCAACAATGTCCGATCGATACATTACGGAGCGCTTCTTACCAGATAAAGCGATCGACTTGATCGATGAAGCCTGTGCGATGATCCGCACCGAAATTGATTCGATGCCACAAGAGTTGGATGAAGTGACGCGCAAGCTCATGCAGCTTGAAATCGAGGAACAGGCATTGATGAAAGAAAAAGATGCAGCCAGTAAAACACGTCTGGAGACGTTGCGGAAACAGATTACGGATTTGAAGGATTCTTCAGCCGGGATGAAGCAACAATGGAGTTCTGAAAAAGAAGCGTTGAAAAAAATTCAGGAGAAACGCGAAAAGCTGGATCAGTATAGAAGGCAGCTCGAAGAAGCGGAAAACGCCTATGATTTAAATGCAGCGGCAGTATTGCGTCACGGCAAGATTCCAGAATTGGAAAAAGAACTAACTTCCTTGGAATCAGGGCTTGAGAATGAAGGAGCAGAGCGCTTGTTGCGGGAAGAAGTGACAGAAGAAGAAATCGCAGGAATCGTAGCTCGGTGGACAGGCATCCCCGTAACAAAATTGGTCGAAGGCGAACGTGAAAAATTACTGCGCCTCGGAGAAACTTTGAAAGAGCGAGTAATCGGTCAGGACCGAGCAGTAGAACTTGTAACGGAAGCCGTGTGGCGAGCTCGTGCCGGCATTAAAGATGAGCAAAAACCGATTGGGTCATTTATATTCCTTGGACCTACGGGTGTCGGGAAAACGGAACTTGCCAAAGCATTGGCAGCGAACCTTTTCGATTCAGAAGATCATTTCATTCGCATCGATATGTCTGAGTATATGGAAAAGCACAGCGTATCGCGCTTAGTAGGCGCACCTCCAGGTTATATCGGCTATGAAGAAGGCGGTCAATTGACTGAAGCAGTGCGGCGCAACCCTTATTCGGTTGTACTGCTTGATGAAATTGAAAAAGCGCATCCCGATGTAGCGAATATTTTGCTGCAAATTCTGGATGACGGCCGCATTACCGACAGTCAAGGGCGACTCGTGAACTTCTCGAATACGGTTGTCATTATGACATCCAATATTGGTTCGGCTTTTATCGGGGAGGAAACGAAGGAGCATTCGTTAGATGATATCATCATGATGGAACTGCGTAAGCATTTCAAACCGGAATTGTTGAACCGCATTGACGATATTGTCATCTTCCATGCACTCGATGATCGTCATTTCTACGGCATTGCGAAGAAAATGCTTTCTGAACTGGGCATGCGATTAGCTCAACAGCAATTGACGCTGGATGTGGACGATTCAGTGATCCGTTATGTAGTTGAAGCGGGAACAGATCCTGTTTTCGGCGCACGGCCGTTGAAACGCTTTATCCAACGTGAGATTGAAACGAATATTGCCCGAGAGTTGATCAAAGGGGATATTCATCCGAACTCGACTTTGCAGCTATCAATGGAAGACAATCACATGGTTATCACAAAAAAAGAAGCGTAACTCGGGTTTCCGAGTTACGCTTCTTTTTGGATTAATGTTTTTCAGGCGCTGGACCTTCAGGGATCAATGAAGACAAGACGAAGATCAGGACTGACACAGCCAAAGAAATATAAACACCAACCATGAAGTCGAATTGGACGTTCTGCACTGCGCTTACTACGTAATTCAATAACGAAATCAACAAGAAAGACCAAAAAAATGTACCTAGAAATTGCATCAATTTTCACCTCAACATAAGAAATATCTGTGTTAATCATATCATACCGAATAGCAGACAGAAAGAAAGTTTCCCTTTTTTGAAAATTATTTGTCCGAAATTTGTCAGTTGGTTGAAATAACCGAATAAATGACGTATTATTAATACCAGGTACTAATAATTGATGTTAATTGAAATGAGGGAACAATCATGAATGCAGGGATAATCGGCATCGGTAGATGTTTGCCAGAAGATATATTGACGAATATGGATTTGGAAAAACGCATGGACACTTCAGATGAGTGGATCCGTACAATGACTGGTATCGAAGAGCGCAGAATTGCAAAAGATGACCAAGATACTTCTCATATGGCATTGGAAGCTGCAAAGCAAGCGATTAAAGACGCAGCGATCGATCCAGCGGAAATCGGAATGATTCTTGTAGCGACAGTTACGCCTGATCAGCCGTTCCCATCTGTTGCATGCATGATTCAACAAGAACTTGGTGCAAAACATGCAGCTGCGATGGATGTTTCTGCAGCATGTGCAGGATTCATGTACGGTGCGGTGACAGCTAAACAATTTATCGAATCCGATGTTTATAAATACGTCTTAGTGGTCGGAGTCGAGAAATTGTCGAAGATTACGGACTGGGAAGACCGCAACACAGCTGTTCTTTTCGGTGATGGAGCGGGAGCGGTCGTCATGGGCAAAGTTTCTGAAGGACGCGGCATTTTGGCGTTCGAACTTGGAGCGGATGGCACAGGCGGCAAGCATCTATATCAAGACCAAGAAGATCATTTAATCATGAATGGCCGCGAAGTATTCAAGTTCGCTGTTCGGCAAATGGGCGAATCGGCGATTAATGTAATTGAAAAAGCAGGTTTAGTGAAAGAAGATGTGGACTTCTTAGTGCCGCATCAAGCGAATATTCGAATCATGGAAGCTTCGCGTACGCGCTTGGATCTTCCAATCGAAAAAATGTCGAAGACAATCCACAAATATGGCAATACGTCAGCTGCTTCTATTCCAATTTCTATCGTAGAAGATGTGGAAGAAGGACGGATCAAAGATGACGATGTCGTCGTCATGGTCGGTTTCGGTGGCGGTTTGACATGGGGCGCAATAGCAATGCGATGGGGCAAATAAACACGAACGCGAAAGGAAGATACAATACAATGGAAAATCGTCGAGTAGTAATTACTGGCCTCGGGGCAGTGACACCTCTAGGAAATGACATCGAATCAACATGGGAAGCCATTAAAACGGGGAAATCGGGTATTGCACCGATGACTAGACTGGATTCAGAGAAGTTTCCGGCAAAAATGGCTGCAGAAGTAAAAGACTTTTCAATCGAAGACTACGTTGAAAAGAAAGAAGCACGCAAAATGGACCGCTTTACACATTATGCATTGGCCGCTTCTATAATGGCGATGAAAGATTCCGGTTTGGAATTGAATGAAGAAAATGCATTGCGCACAGGCGTGTGGATAGGGTCTGGCATCGGCGGCATGGAAACGATTGAAAATCAGATGGACGTATTGAACACTAGAGGTGTTCGCCGCATCAGCCCGTTCTTAATCCCGATGATCATTCCAGACATGGCTTCAGGACAAGTTTCAATTTATTTTGGAGCGAAAGGCATCAACTCATGCACCGTTACAGCATGTGCATCAGGCACAAACTCTATCGGAGATGCGTTTAAAGTTATCCAACGCGGCGATGCCGATGCAATGATTACAGGCGGGGCAGAAGCGCCTATCACACAATTATCGGTGGCAGGTTTCACTGCTAATACTGCGTTGACAACGAATACCGATGCTGCGACTGCATCACGTCCATTCGATAAAAATCGCGACGGTTTTGTTATTGCTGAAGGAGCAGGTATTGTCATTTTGGAAGAATATGAACAAGCTAAAGCACGCGGCGCGAAAATTTACGCTGAAGTTGTGGGCTACGGATCAACTGGCGATGCGCATCATATTACTGCTCCAGCACCTGGTGGAGAAGGCGCAGCACGCGCAATGGCACAAGCGCTTGAAGACGGCGGCGTTGAGAAAACAGAAATTGGCTACATCAATGCACATGGCACAAGCACACCGTATAATGATCTTTTCGAAACGATGGCCGTTAAATCGGTATTTGGCGAACACGCTTATAAACTAGGCATGAGTTCAACTAAGTCGATGACTGGACACTTACTTGGAGCTGCTGGCGGAATCGAAGCGATTTTCACAGCACTTGCATTAAAAGAAGGTATCATGCCTCCTACGATGAATTACGGCACGCCAGATGAAGAATGTGATTTGGATTATGTGCCAAACGAAGCGCGTAAAGCGGATTTAACGTATGCGATGAGCAATTCGCTTGGATTTGGCGGACATAATGCTTCTCTTGTATTCAAGAAATATGAAAACTAAATCGAAAAACACAAAAAGACTGCCGATGCGGCAGTCTTTTTGTATTGAAGCAGATATAAAGTCAAACAAATTTTTATCGGGACAATTATCTGTTCGAACGGCCTAAGCCCATCGCGTCTTCCATCTTTTTCAGCGTGCGATTGGCGAGCATATTTGCTTTCTCAGCACCGCGATCGAGAATGGCATCAAGTTCTTCCGACTCCAACAATTCCTTATAACGTTCTTGAATCGGTGCAAGGTGAGCTGTCACGGCGTTTGCGACAGACGCCTTGAAGTCACCATAGCCAGCGCCCTCGTACTTATCGACAAGCGATTCAACCGTCGTCCCTGTTAGGGCGGCTTCAATCGTCAATAGATTTGAGATGCCCGGTTTGTTGACCGGATCAAAACGAACAATGCCTTCTGAATCCGTAACTGCGCTTTTGATTTTCTTTTCGATTGTTTTAAGATCATCTAACAAGGTGACAACGGCTTTCTTGTTCGGATCGGATTTGCTCATCTTTTTAGTAGGGTCCTGCAGCGACATGATGCGGGCACCGTGTTTCGGGATGCGGATTTCAGGAATCGTCATGACCTTTTTAAAGCGTTTGTTAAAACGTTCGGCCAAGTCGCGCGTCAATTCGATATGCTGCTTCTGGTCATCGCCGACAGGTACGATGTCTGTTTGATACAGTAAGATATCCGCTGCCATCAACGGTGGGTATGTCAGCAAGCCTGATGAAACAGATTCGTTTTTAGTGGATTTATCTTTATATTGCGTCATCCGCTCCAGTTCGCCAATCGTCGAGATGCATTGCATCATCCAACCCGCCTGTGCGTGAGCCGGAACTTCAGATTGGATAAACAACGTCGCTTTTTCCGGATTGATGCCGGCAGCCAGATACAAAGCTGCTAGCGACTTGATGTTTCTACGCAATTCTTTGTTGTCTTGAGGCATCGTGATCGCATGTTGATCGACGATGCAAAAAATGCAGTCGTACTCGTCTTGAAGCTCCGTAAATTGTTTGAATGCGCCGATATAGTTTCCTAAAGTCACTGTACCGGTAGGCTGTACGCCTGAAAAAATCTTTTTCATCGACAATTCCTCCTTAAAAAATAAAAAAACACAGCACACATCCCCAAATAAAGGGACGAATGATGTGTCTTTCCGCGGTACCACCCTAGTTGCCGTCTCCGGCCACTCTTCTTCATAACGTGAAGAACACGGAAACGGTTAACTTGCTTCACCGTTTCAGCTCAAAAGTCCATTCAATGACATCCTCCGCCTGTTTCCACCAACCACAGACTCTCTATTATAGAAGGAAGATCATTTACTACTCTTTATCACAGCTTCATCTATTCATCCATTATAGTACAAAGTCGAAATTAGACGCAATATCTACAGCATATAAATCAGCAGGCAAACACTCATTGCCAACAACGTTATGCCTCCGGTAAACAGCAGGGGATAGCTGGAAAAATCCAATACCTCTGACGGCAACCTCATTTCATCATCTTCGAGGGTAGACTTTCCTTTGAAAACTTTTCTCATGCTCATGGTGAAAATATCAAATACACCGGTTCTGACCACAAAGACCCATAGTCCGATAAAAACCAGAGAACCACCGAAAATAAAAGATGTGTTTATATAGGACAAAAGTGAGAAAGTGTCGCTTCTGAAAATCATGGTTAAGAAAATCAAAACTTGAATAATTAATATACCGATAAAGGATTTTTTCATTTTTTTGCACCTCGATTCTAATTTAGTGTAGAAGATTTTCAAAAAAAAATCAAAAAAAATTGAAAAATATTCCCTTAGTAAACGCTTACAAACCCAATATTCACGCTATTTTACGTTTTATTGTTGACATCTTACTGTCATGATAATGTAATTTACCTAAAAAAACCCTGTACAAGAAAAAAAGAATATGTATAATTAACAGTGTACCAATTTTTCAGAAAATTTAAGGGGGTCACGCAAGTGAAGAACAGCAAGTTATTTTGGCTAATGAGCCTAGTTTTAGTTCTAAGCGCATTTTTAGCTGCATGTGGCGGCGGAAGCGACGAAGGAACTAAAGACGCAGACAAAGACAAAGACGAAGATGGAACACCTACTGAAGAACCTGCTGCATCAGGTGAGCCAGATGCAGTACAAGAACTTAATTTGATGGAAGGCGCAGAAATTCCTTCAATGGATTCAGCACTAGCTGAAGATTCTGTAGCATTCAACATCTTGAACAACGTTAACGAAGGTTTGTTCCGCTTGAACGAAGAAAACGTTGCTATACCAGCTCTAGCTGAAGGCGAACCTACTATCAGCGAAGACGGCTTGACTTACACGTTCAAATTGCGCGATGCTAAATGGTCTAATGGTACACCAGTTACTGCGCAAGATTTCGTATTTGCTTGGCAACGTGCGATCGACCCGGCTACTGGATCTCCTTATGGTCCATACATGATGGCTGGAACGATCAAAAACGCTACAGCAATTTCTGAAGACAAAATGGACAAAGCTGAACTAGGAGTGGAAGCTACTGATGAGAAAACTCTTGTAGTTACTCTTGAGCGCCCAGTTCCTTACTTCATGTCATTGATGGCTTTCGGAACTTTCTACCCGCAAAACGAAGCTTTCGTTACTGAAAAAGGCGATGCTTACGCGTCTAACTCAGATAACTTGCTTTCAAACGGTCCATTCGTTTTAACTAACTGGGATGGCACTGGTCTTACATGGTCAATGGAGAAAAACCCTGAGTACTGGGATGCTGAAACAGTTAAACTTGATAAAATCAATGTTGACGTAGTTAAAGAAGCTGGTACTGCAGTTAACCTTTACACTTCAGGCGAAAAAGATCGTACTGGTCTTTCTGGAGAGTACGCTATGCAATACAAAGATAACGAAGAAGTTGTAAACGAACTTACACCAGTTCTTTTCTACTTGAAATTTAACCAAGAGCGCAATGGAGAAGAAACTCCACTTGCAAACGAAAACATCCGCCGTGCAATCGCTATGGCCTTCAACAAACAAGATCTAGTTGATGTAGTATTAGCTAACGGATCACTTCCAGCTAACTACCTAGTACCAACTGAATTCACTTTCGATGAGAACGGCGCGGACTTCCGTGAAGTTAACGGCGACATGAACGAATTCAATGCTGAAGAAGCTAAGAAATTCTGGGCTACTGGTCTAGAAGAAATTGGTCAAACTGAAGTTACTCTTGAATTGCTTGGTGGAGACTCAGAGCTTGCTAAGAAAATGGATGAGTACTTGAAATCACAACTTGAAGGAAACCTTGAAGGTTTGACTGTAAACCTTAAAGCTGTACCTTTCGGAGTACGTCTAGAGCTTGATGAGGCGCAAGACTACGATATCCAAAACTCTGGATGGGGCCCTGATTACCAGGATCCAATGACATTCATTGATTTGTTCGTAACTGGTTCTTCACACAACTTGATGTCTTACTCTAACCCTGAGTTCGACAAATTGATCGAACAAGCTAAAGGCGATTTGTCTCAAGACCTTGCTGGTCGTTGGGAAGCAATGGCTAAAGCTGAAAAAATCTTGATCGAAGATGATGCTGCTATCGCACCAATCTACCAACGTGGGTCTATGTCACTTCAAAAACCTTATGTTCAAGGTATTGTTAAACACCCATTCGGTGGAGATTATAGCTACAAGTGGGCATTTATCTCAGGTAAAGAATAATTCTGTAAACTGGCCATTGTGAAAAACAAATAGAAGGAGAGTATATCGCATATTTTTGTTCGATATACTCTCTTTTCTAATGTATGAAAGTTCACCGAAAATTGACCATTTTCAGCTTACTATTGAAAATAACATGGCAGCATTACATAGCAATTCATGTCCATGCAAAAATAGATCGAATCTTCTTGGAGGTGCAACATGGCAAGGTATATTGGAAAACGATTGATTTATATGGTGCTCACATTAGCGTTGATTGCCACATTCACATTTTTCTTAATGAAAATTTTACCAGGATCCCCTATTTCTTCCGCAAGTAAATTATCTCCTGAACAAAGAGCAGTTGTCGAGGCGCGGTACGGTTTAAATGAACCTCTTCCGGTGCAATACTTCGATTATATGTTCGGCTTGTTAAAAGGCGACCTTGGTATTTCAATTAACCAATTTAAAGGTGCAAATGTAACTGATTTGATTTTGAGTCGTATGGGTCCGTCAGCACAAATTGGTTTCCAAGGTATGGTCCTCGGTACATTTATTGGAGTACTTCTAGGTATGATTGCTGCACTGCGGCAAAACTCGTGGGTGGATTATTCCAGTACGTTAGTTGCCATTATCGGGATATCGATTCCGTCGTTCGTATTTGCTTCATTGCTCCAATACTGGTTCGGCTTGAAACTCGAGTGGTTCCCAGTAGCGCTTTGGAAAGAAGGCTTTATGTCGAGTGTTCTACCGTCGATAGCATTGGCCATGTTCCCCTTAGCCACAGCTGCTCGATTTATCCGTACAGAAATGATTGAAGTATTAAGTTCTGATTATATTACGCTTGCAAAAGCAAAAGG
>JBFIXY010000017.1:0-14157 GCA_041605655.1 Planococcus sp. (in: firmicutes)
AAACGATTTATTTTCTCTTCCAAATGTACCATAAAGCCTCTTCGGCTACAATATGCCTGACCGCCTACACCATGTTAGACAAGAAAAAATCCGGAAGCGCAAGCGCTTCCGGACCCTTTGTATTAAGCAGCTTTTTTGGCTGCTTTGCTCGTTCTAACTGCGTGCCCGATGCTTGCGCCTAGGCCGCCCCAAATGATTCCGATTCCGATAATCATTACTACAATAGCTTCAGTTGACATAATTTAAGTCCCCCTTATTTGTTCTCATCGAATTCAGCATAGTCTTTATGCCATTTTCCGATTGAGAACAGGATTCCCAAGATGATCGCTGCAGCAGCAACAGAAACGCCGCCAAGCAACGTGAACATATTCGAATAGCCTTCATAGTTACCAGTTTCAGTATCAAATTCTTTGAACAAGTTTAGCTTGATCAAGCCGAACATCATATACCCTAAAACTACTGGCGTGATGATGCCAAGGCTGAATTTCCACCAGCCGCCCAAGTGAATGTCTGAAATGTCGTTAGCGTGTGCTTTAAGTGCATCTGCTTTACGGAATATCCAAACAACCATGACCACTTCCACAAGACCTACAGCCGCAACACCAAATTGGTTGATGTAGTAATCTGCAATATCCAAGAAGAACAAGCCGCCCTGAGTCGCGAACAAAATAGAAATCAAAGCTGCAATACCGCCACCAAATGCGACAGCACGGTTACGTGTAATACCGAATTTCTCAGAAATACCCGCTACGTAAGTTTCCGTAATCGAAATTAGAGAAGTCAGTCCCGCCAAAGTCAACGATAGGAAGAATAGGAATCCGAAGAGTCCATTGAATCCTGGGAATTCGTTAATGATTTGCGGGAATACAACAAACGCAAGTCCAACGCCTGCTGAAGCTACGTCTGCTACTGCAACGCCTTGTTGGTTTGCCATGAAACCAAGTGCTGCGAAAATCCCGATACCTGCAAGCAATTCGAAAGAAGAGTTTGCAAATCCTGTGATAAACGCATTATTCGTAATATCCGATTTTTTCGGAAGGTAACTTGAATACGTGATCATGATTGCGAACGCAACGGATAAACTGAAGAAGATATGTCCGTAAGCTGCAACCCATACTTTAGGATCCATGATCGTATCGAAGTTCGGTTTGAAGAATGCATCAAGCCCCATCATCGCCCCATCAAGTGTCAATGCACGAATAACGATGATTGTGAAAATGATGACCAATGTCGGGATGAATATGCGGTTCGCAAGTTCGATACCCTTTTTAACGCCAGCCAATAATATCCCAAGCGTAATCACCCAAACTAGTACTAATGGGATGAATATACCCCATACGATGTCGCCTGTTTGACCTGGAGAGACAGTTAATTGAAGGAAATCTTCAAACAGGAATGCTTGAGTATCCTCTCCCCATGCTAGGTTGAACGAATAAACTGTGTAGCGCATTGCCCATGCAATAATAACTGCATAATATACCGAGATAATAAACGATACGAAGACCGCCCACCATCCTAGCCATTCTGCTTTTCTGCCGCCCATTCTAAAGAATGATAACGGTGCCGACCCGCGATATTTATGGCCAATAGTGAATTCTAGAATTAAAATCGGTATCCCTGCGGTTAACAGAGCGAATAAGTACGGTATAAAGAATGCTCCTCCACCATTTTCATAGGCTACATATGGAAAACGCCAAATGTTACCTAAACCTACCGCCGAGCCGACTGCCGCCATGATGAAACCAGCGCGTGTGCCCCATTGCGAACGTTCCATTTTTCTTCCCCCTCTTTTTGTCTACTTCCTAATTATGTAAGAATAATAGGAAGTTTGTATATTTTCAGATTATTGACTAATCTAAAATTAGTATAACTATTGAACTTACTAATGTAAAGATAATTCAGGATTTTTTTTCTTAAAAACTATTCAAACAATAATAAAAAAGCAGAGAATCGGATTCTCTGCTTTTCTGTCTACTGTATATTCGCTTGTTTTTCTTGGATTGTAGTTCTTTTAGACCAGACAATAAATAATACTGCTAAAATGACGAAAACCGTAATTAGCGACCATAATAGAGAACCTGTAAAGCCAATTACGATGTAGCCGACAGCTGCAATTACAGCTGCTGTTAATGCGTATGGCAATTGCGTCAATACGTGGTCCATATGGTTGCTTCCTGCTCCTGTAGAAGAAAGAATTGTTGTATCGGAAATCGGTGAACAATGATCACCAAGCACCGCTCCTGCTAAAACTGCTGACAATGCTGGCAGCAATAACTCCGGTGCAGCTTGGGCCATGATGTTACCAGCAATCGGCAAGAGAATCCCGAAAGATCCCCAAGATGTACCTGTCGAGAACGCCATGACTCCAGCTAAAAGGAAAAGAAGCACTGGCAGAATTTCAATCGGCATATTGCTTTCTGTTACAAAATCAGCCAAATACAACCCTGTTTCAAGTGCGCCGATCAAATAGCTCAGCGACCATGCAAAAATCAGGATCAGCACAGCACCCATCATTGAACGGATACCTTCTACGATACCTTTACCAATCCAAGATGCTTTCGCTGTTTTGTTCTGTTTGAACTGGCGGAAGTACAAGAGGATAGAAGAAATTGCACCCAATAACCCACCGGCCATCAATGAACCCGGTACGTCCGTGTTTTCAAAAATCGCCCATACATCCATCGTTTGTCCAGCATTTTGATATCCCGTCCAAATCATCGCGACGATCGTTCCGACAACAAGAAGAATGATCGGCAACAGCAGATCAATTACACGGCCATGATCATGGACCGGGAAATCTTCTTTCATCTCACCTGGAATCGTTTTATTGGCATCGTATAATTCACCAGTTGTGATGGCGCGTGTTTCGTGTTTTTTCATCGCTCCGAAATCGACATCACGTACTGCGACGAAGAAAACGATGGCCAATGCTGCGATTACGTAGAAGTTCATCGGCGCCATCCATAAGAAGGCTTCAAGCGCTGACATCTGGACGAAAGTTTGTGCTGAAAGAATGCTCGCAATTATTCCGATGATTGCTGCTCCCCAGCTTGAAACGGGTGAAACGACACAAACAGGTGCGGCTGTTGAATCGATGAAATACGCGAGTTTCGCGCGTGAAATTTTGTAGCGATCCGTAATCGGACGCGCTACCTGTCCAACTGCCAAGGCATTGAAATAATCATCGATGAAAATGACCATGCCAAGTACGACTGTTAATATCTTTGCACCTCGGCGTGTTTTGATGCGTTCAGATGCCCAGTCAGCGAATGCCATGCTGCCGCCTGATAGGCTGACGAATGCAGTGATAATGCCGAGCAAGAAAAGGAAGAGCAGGATAAAGACATTATATGCGTTAAATCCCCCGTCCCAGAACGTGATTGCAAAAGAGTTATAAATTTCCGTGACGGCTTGCACCGGAGCGAAAGCAGTCAAGATGAATGCCGCTGCAACAATTCCTGCGCCAAGTGATAACAGCACGCGTTTTGTCAGCAAGACCATGACAATTGCCACCAGTGGCGGCAAAATCGAGTAAATCGTGTTTTCCATGTGAATTTCCTCCTTTTGATAATAGGATGGAAGAGAAAGTAAGAAAAAAAGGCTGACTGCCCCTATTGGATACAATCAGCCTTCTACAATTCGTCTGTGCGATAAAACATCAAACAACCCTGTAGCCCTTCGTCTATAATGAAACACAGACGACAGTGACATTCTTCTTCAGAATGCCCCCAGCTTCTTTTTCAGTGACAGCTGAAAAAGATACTTCGGCAAAACCTCCTTTCGGATGCGCGTAACCATGTCAACCTCACGCATCTTACTGATAAGCTTTGCAGCCTCTACCCATCGATATTGAATTCATCTAAAATCATAGCGTACAATTTCGACTAAATCAAATAATATTTAACTCCGAATATTCACTCACTTGATCGATTTTGTCCGGAAATACTGGCTGAAAACATCCCGCAAAAATTCCGGCATGAAATAGGTTTTATGAGCTCGCTTCAGTTCCGGGAAAAAATAACCGAATGTAAACAAGTCCAGCGTGATCAATTGAAAAATTTCGTCATGACGTGCATGCCGCCCATCAATATAAAGTTCGTGCCCTTTCAGTGAAAAATTGACACGAATCATATTGCCGAATACGGCTCCACGAAATCCCATGCCTTTCAATTCGATTTTTGGCCACTCGGCGTTCAACGATTGCAGATAGATTTCTTTCAGCTCAGCGCCGCTTAAGTCAATCATGCACAGATTGATCGGATGCGGCAGCATCTTGTGGAAATCGTAGCGCGTCGTCTCTCCAAACGGCATGTCTTCCATGAACAAACCTGCATTGAACAGCGCACAATCTGCCCCCGAGTATTCGAGCATCGCTTGCCCAAATAATTGGGAAAGCTCCGAATCATTGAACCACTCTGCTTTCAATTTTTTTTCGTTATAAAAGACGGGTTCGTTCATTTGCAATTTACCTTCTTCGATGAGCATCTCATTGAATCCTTCATCTTTGCTACGCAAATCCGCCGTATCGATCAGTTCCGCTTTTCTGTTCCCGGTTTCAGGATCGATCGTGATGTGCCCTACATACATACCAAACTTTCCTGCTGCGCCGAGTAGCGAACCATCAATCATTTTTCCTTGGTGTAAAATATGATGGGTATGAGCACCGAGTATAATATCCAAATCATTGCACATTCCTGCTAGCAGCTCATCTTCTCTAATGCCGAGATGCGACAGACAGACAATAAAATCGACTTCTTCTCTTAGTTTCGAGGCTTCTTCGATAATGGATTGTTTGGCATCTGTCACATTCCAGCCAAGACGATGATAAAAAGGTGTGAATTCTGCTGTGGCCCCAACCAAACCGATTTTCCGTCCTTCTGCTGTAACCATGATGGCAGATGGTTTCGCCCATGCAGGACGGATGCCTTGCGCATCGTAGAGATTCGATACCACCACTTCAAAATCAGCTTGTACGTACAATTCATTCAATTCTTTTTTCGACAAGGTGATGCCTTCATTGTTCCCAATGGTTACCGCATCATAGCCCGCCTCATTCAATAAATCCACATTACCTTTTCCTGCTGTGCCTTCAGTAAACGGGTGAGAACGATCAACATGATCGCCGATGTCCAAAATTAGACAGGTGTCCCCCGCTTCCTCATGCCATCGCTTGCGTTCATGCAAGAAGGCACGGATTTCCGGCCAATGTGAAAAATGGCTGTGCAAATCATTAGTATGATAAATATGAATGGTTTCCCCCATGTTCTGCACCTCTTTAAAAACTGAATAATCCTTCATAAATCGAACGCAAGCCAAGAATCAGCAATGCAATCCTCAATATAACGACAAGTGTTTCCGACTTCATCTTTTTGTTTAACGATGCACCAATTTTAGCACCGATATACGCTGAAGGTACAATCGGAAGCGTATAAATCCACGGTACATTGCCTAATGAAATGTGCGTGATGGAATTGATGATGGATGCTAGAAACACCATCAACATCGATGTACCTACCGCTACGTGCGGCGGGAATAAGAACAATAGAATCATTGCAGGAACCATGATCGAACCCCCGCCAATGCCAAACAGCCCTGAAGCAAAGCCGACACCAAATGTCAGCAGCAAAGCGAACCAAATGGGGTAGCCATAGACATATTCTTTGTTCAGTGAATCTGTAAAGGTATTCTTTTTTCCATTCTCGACAAACCAATGCACCGCTTTTAATTTATTTCGTACCAATAATAAAATAGATAGAAAAACGAGCAAAATGCCGAAATACAAATTAAATGACGGTAGATCAAGTCCTTTATTTACAAAAGCACCCACGATTGTACCTGGTGCGCTGCCTGCAAAAAAAATGAGCGCACTCCGATAATCCACAGTCTTAACTTTCATATAAGACAATGTAGAAGACAGGCCAGTAAAAATCATCATGATTACCGATAATCCGACGATTTGCTGCGGGCTTAACTCGGGGAAGAAAGCGACAGTTGCTCCTAGAAATAACATGGCGGGCACCAAAATGACGCCGCCCCCAAGACCAATCAATGCCCCTACTATTCCCGATAATAACCCCACCATCGCCAGTAAGACAAACTCCATTAAAATCCTCCTTCAAACAGATCCAATTGCCTGGCTGATAAGCCATTGAATTCCAGATTGTTCATGCTTTGAAATTGCTTGGCGTCTCCAGCTGCATGACCACCGGAATTATTATTGAATATAACATATACATTTTCGGAAGATTTCTGAAGGGCTTTGACAGCGTTGCTGATTTCCAGTAGTTCTTCTTCGTTATAATCGTATAAATAGCGAACTTCCCGCCAATTTTTTGCGCCACCTGGATTTGTCCAACCGTGAACATTGCGACCGTGAATGCGAATCAATGCTTTATCGCTGCGCGTTGACACTGCCACAAGCGGGACCGAGCCATCTCCCGCCTGCGGTTCGTCGCAAACCGTGTGGATCAAATTGTTTTCTTGCAAGAAATCTAGCGTTTTGTCACACAGCGAAGGTGCATACCAGGACTGGTGACGGAATTCAATCGCTAAATCGAATTCTTCAAGATGGCCGATGATTTCCCTGATTTGTTCCACATTGTCTTTCTGGCAATCGAACCAAGGTGGAAATTGCAATAGCACCATTGCCAATTTCCCGGCCTCTTTCAATGGCCTGATCGATAGACGAAAAGCTTCGAACATGGCTTCTCTGCTCTCAAATGGATTTTCTCCCCTCAGATGCCCGGTCATCCCTTGGTACGCTTTCACGACGAATTGAAAGCCTTCTGGCGTTTCGTTTATCCATTTGGTGATGTTTCGCGCAGGCTGAACGGCATAAAAAGACGAATCCAGCTCAACAATTGGAAAATGGGCACTATAATCGATCAGTTTTTCGGTTTTCTTCGAATCAGCGCTGTAGACGTCGGGATGATCGCCCCATCCTGTCAATCCCACGTATATCATCGCCCCACCTCCATTTTCACTATTATTTTATGATAGCATAGAAAAAAACGAGCGTCTTTTCTGACCCTAAACTACTTCGCTTTTCAAGAGTTTCTTCTATATAATACCAATCCCCATTTTTTGTATATGCTACACTTGATAAAAAGATTAGGAGAGTTGCTGAAACGATGAAAAAGCCATGGGATCACCAAAACCTTGTTCAGAAATTCGAGGCTCATCGCGACGAAACGACAGCTGTTCCAATGGCTGCTTATATGCGAAACCTTTTCCCTTTTTTGGGCATCAAAACCCCACTCCGCAAAGTCTTGCTGAAAGAGCAGTTTGCAGAATGCAAGCCGCCCGATGCAGACTGCTTAATAGAAGAAGTCTGGACACTTTACCGCTTGCCCGAACGCGAATATCAATACGCTGCAATCGCCTTGCTTGATAAAATAAAAGATCAGTTGTCACTGAATGATTTATCCTTCCTTCGTCAATTGGTCGAATGCAAATCTTGGTGGGACAGCGTCGATGCCATTGCACCGCGCATTATCGGACATGTGATTCTGCAACACCGGGAAGCCGGCACCCCTATTATGTTTGAGTGGTCAAACGCCGATAATATGTGGACCAACCGCGCTGCTATCCTTCATCAATTGAAGTTCAAGCAAGAGACCGACAAAGACGTGCTAAGGCGCATTATTTTGCAGCACGCCGACTCTTCAGAATTCTTCATCCAAAAGTCCATCGGTTGGGCGTTGCGGGAATACGCTAAAACGGATCCGGAATGGGTTAGAAATTTTGTAGCAGCTTATACCTTGAGACCGCTAAGTAAAAGAGAAGCATTAAAAAATATCAATACTTAATGACTGAGCTCGACTCTTTTCATGATGAGCTTTCCAAGGTATAAAAATAACCTTAAGCAGACTAATCTGCTTAAGGTTATTTTTTCTAGTATATGTTTTTCAGAAAAATCCTCCTAGACCTTTGCTGCCAATGACGGATTTTGCAGACTCGATCAGTTCCTCTTTTTCCTTTGCATCGATTTCTCCATCATCATAAGCTTGTTTCGCTTGTACGACTACTTCTTTTGCTTGGCTGAAATCTGCATTGCTAAGTTTTTCTTTTAATGCATCGAATTTCTGACTCATGTGCAACATACCTCCTGATATTTTATTTACGTTAGTTATATACCCTTTACGAAAACTGTAAAACGACATATCTTTCAGAGTAACTTAGTAAATCCAAAAAAAATAAGCTTTGGCATGAACTGAATCATGCCAAAGCTTATGTGTATTTATTAACCGATCGAGCCTTCCATTTCGAACTTGATCAAACGGTTCATCTCTACCGCATATTCCATCGGTAATTCTTTTGTGAACGGTTCGATAAAGCCCATTACGATCATTTCAGTCGCTTCTTGCTCTGAAACGCCGCGGCTCATCAAGTAGAACAATTGCTCTTCAGATACTTTCGAAACTTTCGCTTCGTGCTCTAAAGAAACATTGTCGTTCAAGATTTCGTTGTACGGAATTGTATCCGAAGTCGACTGGTTGTCCATGATCAACGTATCACATTCAATGTTAGAACGTGCGCCGTCGGCTTTGCGGCCGAAGTGGACAATCCCGCGATAAGAAACTTTACCGCCTTGTTTCGAAATCGATTTAGAAACGATTGACGAAGACGTGTTTGGAGCCAAGTGAATCATTTTCGCTCCAGCATCCTGGTGCTGTCCTTTACCAGCGATAGCGATCGACAATGTCATGCCGCGTGCGCCTTCGCCTTTCAAGTAAACAGCTGGATATTTCATCGTCAATTTCGAACCGATGTTGCCATCGATCCATTCCATTGTACCGTTAGCATCTACAAATGCACGTTTCGTTACAAGGTTATAGACGTTATTCGCCCAGTTTTGAATCGTTGTATAGCGGCAATAAGCGTCTTTTTTCACGATGATTTCAACTACTGCAGAGTGCAATGAGTTTGTCGTGTAAACAGGTGCTGTACAGCCTTCTACGTAATGAACGCTTGCTCCTTCATCAACGATGATTAGCGTACGTTCGAATTGACCCATGTTTTCCGAGTTGATGCGGAAATAAGCTTGAAGCGGAGATTCCACTTTGATGCCTTTCGGGACATAGATGAACGATCCGCCAGACCATACTGCTGTATTCAAAGCTGCGAATTTGTTGTCAGCAGCTGGAATAACTGATTGCCAGTATTCCTTGAATAGATCTTCGTTTTCACGAAGTGCAGCACCGGTATCTTTAAAGACGATCCCCATGTCTTCCAATTCCACTTTCATGTTGTGGTAAACAACTTCGGATTCATACTGTGCAGATACACCTGCAAGGTATTTCTGCTCCGCTTCTGGAATACCAAGTTTGTCGAATGTCGCTTTGATTTCTTCTGGAACTTCGTCCCATGAAGTTTGGCTCTGCTCAGATGGTTTTACGTAATACGTAATTTCATCAAAGTTCAACGAACCTAAATCGCCGCCCCATTGTGGCATTGGCATTGAGTAAAATAATTTAAGAGCTTTTAACCGGGATTTAAGCATCCATTCCGGTTCTTCCTTAATTTTAGAAATTTCTCTGACGATGTCTTCCGTCAGACCACGTTTAGATCTGAAGACTGAGACATCTTTGTCATGAAACCCATATTTATAATCGCCGATTTCTGGCATTTTCTTAGCCATCGCCGTTCCTCCGTTCTCTGTTACGATTTTTCTTCGCCTTGTACACCCTTTTCCATGGCTTTCCATGCAAGCGTCGCGCATTTGATGCGCGCCGGGAATTGCGAAACTCCTTGAAGCGCTTCGATGTCGCCCAAGTCAACCGAATCATCATACTCTTTACCGAGCATCATGTCAGAAAAGATGTGGGAAAGTTTTAACGCTTCATCCACTTCTTTTCCTTTGACTGCCTGTGTCATCATTGAAGCTGAAGCCATAGAAATCGAGCAGCCTTCCCCATCGAATTTTGCATCTTTGACAATGCCGTCTTCGACTTGGAGCGTCAATAAAATACGGTCTCCGCAGGTCGGGTTATTCATCTCTATATTAACACTGTTTGTATCAAGCGTACCTTTGTTGCGCGGTGTTTTATAATGATCCATAATCACGCGACGGTAAAGTTGATCTAAGTTAGAAGACATCGTTAAAATACTCCTTTGCTGAACGCAGTCCTTCTACAAGACGGTCGATATCCGACTCGTCGTTGTACAAATAGAAGCTTGCGCGGGCTGTGGCTGAAACGTCCAGCCATTTCATAAGCGGCTGTGCGCAATGGTGTCCAGCGCGAACAGCAATGCCGCTCATATCCAAGACCGTTGCAACATCATGCGGATGGACATCGTTCAAGTTGAACGTGACAATACCTGCCCGTTTTGCCGGATCTGTCGGACCATAAATCTCAAGTCCTTCAATTTGGCTCATCTTGTCCATCGCGTAAGCAGCCATTTTATGCTCGTGCTTTTCGATTTCGTTCAAGCCGATTTCGTTTAAGAAATCGATTGCTGCACCTAAACCGACAGCTCCCGCGATAATTGGGGTACCGCCTTCGAATTTCCACGGAAGTTCTTTCCATGTCGAATCATAAAGGCCGACAAAATCAATCATTTCGCCGCCAAATTCAGTTGGTTCCATTTCGTTCAAAAGGGCTTTTTTGCCGTATAATACGCCGATGCCTGTCGGTCCGACCATTTTATGGCCTGAAAATGCGAAGAAATCGCAGTCCAAATCTTGGACATCAATTTTCAAGTGAGGGGCAGCTTGTGCTCCGTCCACGACCATAACTGCGCCGACTTCGTGTGCGATTTGCGCAACTTCTTTTACCGGATTCATCGTACCAAGGACGTTCGAAACGTAAACCATGGAAACGATTTTTGTCCGTTCGGTAATTGCAGCTCGAACTTGTTCCAATGATATCGTGCCATCTTCTTCAAGTTCGATGTATTTCAAGACAGCTCCGCGTTCTTTCGCCAATTGCTGCCAAGGAATGATGTTCGAATGATGCTCCATGTAAGTGATGACAATTTCATCGCCTTCTTCAACGTTTGCACGACCGTAGCTTTGCGCCACCAAATTGATGGCTGTCGTCGTACCGCGCAAGAAAATGATTTCTTCCGTTGATTTGGCATTGATGAACTTCTGCACTTTTTCACGAGCGCCTTCGTATTTTTCAGTAGCGCGGTTGCCGAGTGTATGGACGCCACGGTGGACGTTCGAATTATCGAGTTCGTAATAATTTTTCATCGCCTCGATCACTTGCACCGGCTTTTGAGAAGTCGCCGCACTGTCTAGATAGACAAGTGGATGACCGTTAATTTCTTGATTGAGAATCGGAAAATAGCTTTTAATCTCTTTAGATCTCATTAGCGGACTTTCCTTTCGATAACCTCCGTCAATTGCTTTTTAACGCCTTCGATTGGCAATACGCGTACTACCGGTGCCAGGAAGCCGTGAATAACAAGACGTTCAGCTTCTTGTTTTGAAATACCTCGGCTCATCAAGTAGAACAATTGAAGCGGATCTACACGACCGACAGAAGCGGCATGTCCTGCTGTAACATCATCTTCATCAATTAGAAGAATCGGGTTCGCATCTCCGCGCGCTTTCGGGCTAAGCATCAAGACACGAGATTCTTGTTCTGCATTCGCTTTTGTAGCGCCATGTTCGATTTTGCCGATACCGTTGAAAATGGATGACGCTGAGTCTTTCATAACGCCATGCTTCAAGATTTGACCGTCTGAGTTTTTGCCCCAGTGGATTACTTGAGTTGTAAAGTTCTGTTTTTGTGAACCGCGTCCGACCACTACTGTTTTTGTGTCGCCGACAGAGTTGTCGCCAACCAAGAACGTCGTGTTTTCTGAAATCGTATCGCTGTCGTTCATCATGCCAAGCGCCCATTCAATGCGAGCATCACGCTTCGCAACACCGCGACGATTCACATAAGTCGTAAAGCCTTCTGCCAAGACGTCAACTGCTCCGTAAGTTACTTGAGCATTGTCTTCAGCAAATACTTCCGACACGATATTCGCTAGCCCTTTTGCTTTCGGTACAGTTGAAATATACGTTTCAACGTATGTCACTTGGCTGCTCGTGTCAGCAACCACTAAAGCGTGGTTGAACAATGAAGCATTTTCGTCGTCATGGATGAAGATAACTTGTACTGGCTCTTCAACTACTACGTTTTTAGGAACGTAAAGGAATACCCCGCCGTTCAATAGCGCAGCATGAAGCGCCGTTAATTTATGCTCTTCAGCTTTCACTGCATCTGTCATGAAATATTTACTTACTAAATCCGCGTGTTCGCGAACAGCAGTGAAAATATCCGTCAAGATAACGCCTTTCGCTTTCAAGTCATCTGACAAAGAAACATACGCAGGCGTATTATTATGTTGGATATACAGGTTTTTCTGCTCAAGATCAACTAATGATTTCACTTCTTCAGGAAGCTCAGTCAATGAAGAATATGTTGAGCTTTCTGTCGAGTGGACTGGAAATTCTGTAAAGTTCCAGCTCGTGATTTTTGTTTTATCCGGTTTTGGCAAAGGCAATACTTCTGCCGCTGCCAGCGCCTGGACGCGCAAGTTTGTAAACTCTTCCGGTTCTGATTTAGAAGCCGAGAAGGAGCGCACGTCCTGCTCGGTCACTTGTAATTTTGTGTCAACCGTCACGTTAGTCTCCCCTTCCAATTAAGCTTCTTGTCCTACAGTCTCGTCTTCGATGCCAAGTTCAGCTTTGATCCAGTCATAGCCTTCAGCTTCCAATTTATGAGCAAGTTCTTTGCCGCCAGATTTAACAACACGGCCTTGCATCATAACGTGGACTTGGTCTGGTGTGATGTAGTTCAGCAAACGCTGATAATGCGTGATAATCAGGCAGCCGAAGTTTTCGCCTTTCATCTGATTAACACCATCAGATACTACTTTAAGTGCATCGATATCCAACCCGGAATCGATTTCATCTAAGATTGCGAATGTCGGTTTGATCATCATCATTTGTAGAATTTCGTTACGTTTCTTTTCGCCGCCTGAGAAACCTTCGTTTAAATAGCGTTGCGCCATTTCTTGGTCCATATCAAGCGTCTCCATCTTGCTGTCAAGTTCGCGGATAAATTTCATCAATGAAATTTCTTCGCCTTCTTCACGACGTGCGTTGATAGCAGAACGCATAAAGTCAGCATTTGTTACGCCTGAAATTTCGCTCGGGTATTGCATGCCTAGGAATAGACCAGCACGTGCGCGCTCATCCACTTCCATTTCAAGAACGTCTTCCCCATCAAGCGTTACTGAACCTGATGTGATTTCATATTTAGGATGCCCCATGATTGCAGAAGCCAATGTTGACTTCCCAGTTCCGTTAGGTCCCATGACGGCATGAATTTCACCTGTATTAATTGTTAAGTCTACACCTTTTAAAATCTCTTTATCTTCGATTCTAACGTGCAAATCTTTAATGACCAAAGTTGACATGTAAATACCTCCATAAAGTTGATGTTGAATGGAATTCCATTCTTATTTAGTATCATTCTAATCTTACATGAAATGGGTCTTTGTAGCAAATCTTTAAACTGAATGCTCCAAAGTGCGCTAACCAATTTAAAATACAGTATTTGCCCTAATTTCAAGAGGTTTCTTCTGATTGTGGACCTATACATGCGTTTTCAATAACGAATTGCTAAATGAGAAATTTACAATTAAAAAAACCGGCACTTTAGGCGCCGGTTTTATTTTTTAAACTATTATTGTGTATGTTTGTGTACTTGACGTTCCAGGCGTGCAGCAGCTTGTTGGCCTTGACGGTAATCCTGTTCTCTCCGTTGTTCCACTTCAATTATTTTGTCAGTGTTGTTTTGGTATTCACTGATACCAAATCCATGTACGTCTCTAAAGGCTTGCTCCATTTTTTCTGTGTGTTCTAGATCATTTGAATCGATGGCTGTTCATCCCTCTCCTGTTTGATTTACTTGTTTATTATACCCCAGAAATTCCAGATAAAACCCAGAAACGTATAATTAATAAAAAATGGCTCTATTGACTTATTAATTACCAGAAAATTCTAAACAAATAAAGTTTGGCTAGTGCGCTCGTAATACGTCTCCTTTTTTAACGCATAAAGCAAGTAGTTCAAGAGTTATGGTGAACATATCGGTATAAAAAAGAATATCATTGTGTAACCTCCAAGCGGACTGGCCACTTCGCTTTCCGTGG